>JABHYI010000075.1 GCA_018656255.1 Bacteroidota bacterium | reverse complement strand
TAACTTCTGCAGGCTCTACAGTTGGTGATCCTTTGCTACTTAAAAAAGTATTTACACCTATTATTGGAAACTCTCCTGTATGTTTAAGAGTTTCATAATACAAACTCTCTTCCTGAATTTTACTTCGTTGGTACATTGTCTCCATGGCACCTAGAACTCCACCTCTTTCTGTAATACTATCAAACTCTCTAAGTACTGCTTCTTCCACAAGGTCTGTAAGCTCTTCAATAATGAAAGATCCTTGTATTGGATTCTCGTTTTTGGCCAGTCCTAATTCTTTATTAATAATTAACTGGATTGCCATAGCTCTTCTCACACTTTCTTCTGTAGGGGTTGTAATGGCCTCATCATAAGCGTTTGTATGTAAAGAATTACAATTATCATTAATCGCGTACAAAGCCTGCAATGTGGTACGTATGTCATTAAAGTCTATTTCCTGAGCATGCAATGAGCGGCCAGATGTTTGGATATGGTATTTAAGCATCTGTGCTCTTGGATTGGCACCGTATTTATCTTTCATGGCTTTACTCCATATCTTACGTGCAACACGACCAATCACAGAATATTCTGGATCAATCCCATTGCTAAAGAAAAATGATAAATTAGGCCCAAACTTATTGATATCCATCCCACGGCTTAAATAGTACTCCACATAGGTAAACCCGTTAGATAATGTAAAAGCTAGTTGAGTGATTGGGTTTGCACCTGCTTCTGCAATATGATACCCACTTATAGAAACAGAGTAAAAATTACGCACTTGATTTTTAATGAAATAATCTTGTACATCACCCATAAGCCTTAGGGCAAATTCTGTAGAAAAAATACAGGTGTTTTGTGCTTGATCTTCTTTTAAGATATCTGCCTGTACGGTTCCACGCACTTGGGTCATGGTGTCTGCCTTTATTGTATCATACACCGTTTTTGGTAACACTAAATCTCCAGTAATACCAAGTAAAAGAAGCCCAAGCCCGTCATTACCCTCTGGCAAAGGACCTTGATAGGTTGGTCTTTGCACACCGCGCTGCTTGTAAATAGTGTTTATTTTTTTTGCTACTTCTTTCTCTAAACCGTGCTCTTTGATATATTTCTCACAGTTTTGATCTATGGCGGCATTCATAAAAAAGCCAAGCAACATGGGTGCAGGCCCATTTATTGTCATACTTACAGAGGTCATAGGATCACTCAAATCAAAACCACTGTAGAGTTTTTTTGCATCATCCAAACAACATATAGACACACCCGCATTACCAATTTTTCCGTAAATATCTGGTCTTAAATTTGGATCATTACCATAAAGAGTAACACTGTCAAAGGCCGTAGATAAACGTTTTGCTGGCATACCTAGAGAGACATAATGAAAACGGCGATTGGTTCTCTCTGGCCCTCCCTCTCCTGCAAACATACGGGTTGGATCTTCTCCAGTTCTTTTAAAGGGATACAGCCCTGATGTGTATGGAAATTCTCCCGGAACGTTTTCTTGCAAGGTCCATTTTAAAATATCACCCCAAGCCTTATACTTTGGAAGTGCTACTTTTGGAATTTGAGAATGAGACAAACTCTGAGTATGGGTATCTATGTTAATTTCTTTGTCACGTACTTTAAAAGTATATATAGGATTTTTGTATCTATTTACTTTTTGCTCCCAACCTATAATTACTTCCCAGTTGTAAGGGTTTAGATTTAGCTTTTCGCGATCAAATTCTGCTAAAAGAAGGGTTGTTAACTCCTTTTTTTCTTCAGAGATAGCAGCAATATCAATGGTGATTCCTGTTTTGTCAAACTCAGGAAGTACTTCGGTTATAGATTCTATGGTTTTAAAAATACCATAGAGTTTTTGTGCAACTTCTGCTTGAGCACTTGCTTTTTTATCATAGGCTCTATTACTTTCTGAAATTTCAGATAAATAACGTGTTCTTGCGGGAGGAATCACAAAGATTTTTTCAGACATTTCATCTGTGATTTGAAATGTAGATTTTAAATCTGTCTGAGTTTTTTCTTCTAACTCGGCCATAATAGCGCCGTATAATTTATTCATCCCAGGATCATTAAACTGAGATGCAATAGTGCCAAATACAGGTAGATTATCTTGATGGGTATCCCACAATTGGTGGTTACGCATGTACTGTTTTTTTACATCTCGAAGCGCATCTAAAGAGCCGCGTTTATCAAACTTATTGATGGCTACCAAATCTGCAAAATCTAGCATGTCTATCTTCTCTAATTGGGTTGCCGCTCCAAACTCTGGTGTCATCACATACAAAGAAACATCACTGTGTTCTATAATTTCTGTATCGCTTTGTCCAATACCTGAGGTTTCTAGAATAATTAAATCATAAGATGCCGCTTTAATTACCTCTATAGTTTGTGCTACATATTTTGACAGCGCAAGATTGGATTGACGCGTTGCTAAACTGCGCATATACACTCTAGGTGAGTGTATAGCATTCATTCTAATTCTATCTCCTAGAAGCGCGCCACCTGTTTTTCTTTTTGAAGGATCTACAGATATAAGCCCAATGGTTTTATCAGGAAAATCAATTAAAAATCTTCTTACAAGCTCATCAACCAAAGAAGATTTACCAGCCCCACCAGTTCCTGTAATACCCAGTACGGGTGTTTTTAAAGCCTTATTGTTTTTGTATATTTTTTCTAGAGTTTCACTGGCTACCTCAGGGAAATTCTCTGCCGCAGATATGATTCTTGCAATGGCACCAGGATTTTTGTCACTTAAAAGGGCTAATTCTCCATTGAGCTTATCACCAACAGGGAAATCTGATGTTTTCACCAAATCGTTAATCATGCCTTGCAGGCCAAGCGCGCGGCCATCATCAGGAGAATATATCCTTGTGATTCCGTATGCCATTAATTCTTTAATTTCTTTGGGGAGTATAACACCGCCACCGCCGCCAAATATTTTGATATGACCTGCACCTTTTTCTTGCAAAAGATCATACATGTATTTAAAATACTCATTATGACCTCCTTGGTATGAGGTTAAGGCAATAGCATTTGCATCTTCTTGTATGGCCGTATTAACAACCTGCTCAACACTCCTGTCATGCCCTAAATGTATCACCTCAACCCCTGTAGATTGTATAATGCGGCGCATAATATTTATAGCCGCGTCATGGCCATCAAATAAAGAGGCAGCTGTAACAATACGTACTTTGTATTTTGGAAAATAGGGTGTTTGTTGTTGCATTATGGTTTTTATAAATTGTGGGTGCAAAGTTAACGAAAATTGAGTTTTGAAGCTAAAAAGGGAAACAATACCTCTAAAATTAAGAATTTATGGTAAAAGTTATGGTAATATATTTTTAACAATTCAATAAAATTATCTAAATTGTACCCTTACAATATTTTTTAAAAAACTATTAAAACAAAAATTATGAAAAAAATTTACATTTTAGCTATTGCAGCTTTCGCATTCACACTTAACATGAATGCACAGTTCACTGATGACGCAGAGAGCTATGACCTTGGAGACATGGGATCACAAAACCTTGATGTATGGGGAGTATGGTCTGGATCACCAAACCCAGCTGAAGATATTGATATTGTTAATGATTTTGCATTGTCTGGATCACAATCTCTTTATGTTGATGACTCTGGAGCTATGGACGTAATGATGTTAACACAAAACTTAGATGCTGGACAGTGGACTTTACAATTCCAAGCATACATTCCTGCAGGTAGAGGAGCTTACTTCAATATCCAAGGAGAAACAGAAAACGAAGGCGCTGGAGGTGGCGGAGGTGGAGTATTTAACTCTAGTAACCTATACTTTAACCAAGGAGCAACTAACGCAGGTGTATTTCTTGATGAATTTACAGGTGAGACTGAAGAATACCCAGAAGATGCATGGTTTCCAGTAACAATTGTTTTTGACCTTGACGCAAGTACTCCAACATGGCACATCTCTATCAATGGTAACACCGTTAATGACGATCCACAAGAATTTGCTGCAGATGCTATCTTAGGAGGTATTGACTTTTTCTCTATTGATGCTAACAACGAATTATACATCGACGATGTAATCTTCGCTGAAGGCTCTTTAGGTGCTGATGACTTTAACGCTGCTGTATTTAGTGTATATCCTAACCCAGTTGTAAATACTTTAAACATCCAAACTGCTGATGCAGTACAAAATGTTACTGTATATGACGTACTAGGAAAAGTTGTAATGAATGTTAACCCAGGAGTAGTATCTCCTTCACTTGACATGAGTTCACTAAACGCTGGTGTATACTTAGTAAATGTTACTATCAATGGTACATCTAAAAGTGTAAAAGTTATTAAGTAATTCTATTACTACATAAAATACTTTAAGGCCCTTTACAATTGTAAAGGGCCTTTTTTTTGACTTGTAATTGAATGTGTCTCAAAACCAAATGCCTAAAACAATAAAGCTATTATATAGGATGCTAGAGGTTAATGCAGGGTTTTAAAATACCTAAACGCATTTTGCAATCTTGAGCCATACCAAGAAAAATAGGCTCCATCTACCAGCAGCACCTGCTTTTGGGTAGCCTTTTCTAAAGCCTTTAGATGCGTTTTTGAAAATGGAAAAGGCTCTGATGACAGTAAAATAAGATCTGCCTGTTTTAGATCTTCTATATCCAGTTCTGGGTATCTTGAAGCAGGTGTTTTAACTATATTTTCAAACTTATTAATGCTCAATAAATTATTAATAAAGGTATTTACTCCGGCTACCATAAACGGCTTTTGCCATATAAGATAGGCTACCTTTTTTGTGTTTTTTTGCGCAATAAATTTAGTAAACAAAGTGTATTGATTTCTAATGTTTGTGATAATATCAAAGGCTTTTTCTTCTTTTTCAAACAAGGTGCCTAGCAAAGAGATCATCTCAAGAGCATCCTTTAGAGTATAAATATCACTCACCCACACAGGGGCTATGGTTGCGCATAAGGCTACTATCTCTTTCGTATTCTCCTCCTTATTGCAAATAATAATATCTGGCTGTAAGGCTCTTATTTTATCTAAATGAATTGTTTTGGTTCCTCCAACGATGGTTTTCTCATCTTTAAGAGATGTTGGATGAGTGCAAAATTTGGTAATTCCAACTACTTGTTTTTTTAACCCTAAATCAATAAGCAGCTCTGTTTGAGAAGGCACTAAAGACACAATACGTTTTGGGGTTTGTAAAAACTCAAAAACAGTATGTAACTGATCTTTACATTGCATCTAAAATAACCTGCATTTGTTGCTGTAAATTATGGGCCGCTTTTGCTGCAGCTTCTGCAAAATCTGAACCTGATGAGGCGTAAATAATACCGCGAGAAGAGTTAACAAGCAAACCAATATTTGCGTTCATACCATAGGTGCAAACATCTTGCAAGTTTCCTCCCTGGGCGCCCACTCCTGGAACAAGTAAAAAACTATCGGGCACGATTGCGCGAACCTGAGCAAGGTAGGTTGCTTTGGTTGCTCCAATGACATACATTAGATTGTGAGCATTTTGCCAGGTGGTTGATGTTTTAAGCACTTGTTTATATAGTTGTTCTCCCTCTGATATTTTAGTCTGAAAATCAAAAGCACCTTGGTTTGAGGTAAGGGCTAACATAATGGTATGTTTTTGCTCAAAGGCCAAAAAAGGCTCTACAGAATCTTTCCCCATATAAGGGGCAACCGTTACAGCATCAAAGGCTAGGTCCTCAAAAAAGGCTTTAGCATACATACTTGAGGTATTACCAATATCTCCGCGCTTAGCATCGGCAATGGTAAAAATTTCTGGATACTTTTTATTAAGGTATTGTATTGTTTTTTCAAGGGCTCTCCAGCCTTTTAAACCATAGGCTTCGTAAAAAGCAGTGTTTGGCTTGAAGGCAACCGCAAGATGATGCGTTGCATCTATTATTTGTTTATTAAAGGCAAAAATAGGGTCTTCTTGTTGCAGTAAATGCTCAGGAATCTTGTCCATATCTACATCTAATCCTATGCATAAGAAGGATTTTTTTTGATGTATTTGGTCTACTAATTCTTGAGTAGTCATAGAACGTGTTTTTTAGAATGTATCTCCAGATTCTTTGAGACGCTCTGTATTATCTACCAGCTGCAACTCATCAATTATTTTTTGAATATCTCCATCTATAATGTTGCTCAAATCATAGAGCGTTAAATTAATTCTATGATCTGTAACACGCCCTTGAGAGTAATTATAGGTTCGTATTTTTGCACTTCTATCTCCACTGGTTACTTGTGAGCCGCGCTTTAGGGCATCTTCTGCATTCTTTTTGGCCAGCTCCAAATCATACAATCTAGAACGCAACACTTTAAATGCTTTCTCTTTATTTTTATGCTGTGATTTTTGATCCTGACACTGCGCCACCAATCCTGTTGGGGTATGTGTTAGCCTAACGGCAGAGTAGGTTGTGTTTACAGACTGTCCTCCAGGACCAGATGAACAGAAATAATCAATCCTAACATCCTTCATCTCTATTTGAACATCAAACTCTTCTGCCTCTGGAAACACCATTACAGTTGCTGCACTTGTGTGCACTCGGCCTTGAGTTTCTGTCTGGGGTACACGCTGTACGCGGTGTACACCAGCTTCAAATTTTAAAGTTCCATAGACATCATCTCCTGTAATCTCTAATTGAATGGCTTTATATCCTCCTGAGGTTCCTTCACTAAAATCAACGACACTTGTTTTCCATCCTTTGTTTTCACAATACTTAGTGTACATCCTATGCAAATCACCAGCAAAAATACTAGCTTCATCTCCACCTGTTCCAGCCTTAATCTCCATTACTGCATTCTTTGCATCTTCAGGATCTCTAGGGATTAGCATGTACTTAATTTCTTCTTCAAGAATCTCAATATTAGATTTTGCCTCATCCAATTGCATTTTTGCCATCTCTACCATATCTGCATCACTTCCATCTGCTAGAATTTCGTCTGCCTCTGCGATATGATTGGTTGCCATAATATATAGCTCCCGCTTTTTCATAAGGGCATTTAAATCCTTATACTCCTTGTTGAGCTGAACGTATTGTTTTTGATCGCTTATAATATCTGGCTGAATGATTAAATCACTCACCTCATCAAAACGATTTTTTACTATTTGGAGTTTTTCTAGCATAGGAGTTTAATTCT
>JABHYI010000209.1 GCA_018656255.1 Bacteroidota bacterium | reverse complement strand
TGCGCTATCCCAGGGGTGTTTTTGGTGTTGCGTAAAATGGCTTTAATTAGTGATGCCATAAGCCACTCTATCTTGCCAGGAATTGTATTAGGCTTTTTTATAACCCAAGATCTTAATTCTCCATTGTTAATTATATTAGCGGCCGGCACTGGAATTATTACAGTTGTACTAGTAGAGCGGATTCAAAAAACAGGCCTTGTAAAAGAAGACACAGCCATTGGCCTTGTATTTCCTGCCCTTTTTAGTATTGGGGTATTATTAATTGCTAAAAATGCTAATGACATTCATCTAGATGTAGATGCTGTTTTACTGGGTGAACTGGCTTTTGCCCCTTTTGATAGGCTTTGGCTTCTGGGTATAGACGCTGGGCCAAAAGCTGCCTGGATTATGGGAGTTATTTTACTTATCACCCTTTCGCTGCTGTATTTATTTTTCAAGGAATTAAAAGTAAGCACATTTGATGTTGGCTTGTCTTCTGCCCTTGGTTTTTCTCCCGCTCTTTTGCATTACGGACTAATGTCTGTGTCTTCTATTACTGTTGTAGGCGCTTTTGATGTGGTAGGAGCCATACTTGTGGTAGCCCTTATGATTGCTCCAGCTGCCGCTGCGTATTTGCTTACCTCGGATTTAAAAAAAATGTTGTGGCTCTCTGTATGTTTTGGAGTTTTTGCCGCCATTAGCGGATATTGGTTAGCGCACTGGCTGGACGCATCTATTGCAGGGTCTATAACTACCGTTCTTGGCTTGGTGTTTTTGCTAGTATACTTTTTTGCTCCTAAAAAAGGGCTGTTGTCTGTCATGTATCGCCAAAAACAGCAGCGCACAGAAGTATCGCTACTTACCTTTTTACTGCACCTTAACAACCATCAAGAAACAGAAGAAAGACATATTAATCATTTGAGAGAGCACATTAATTGGCAACAGGTAAAGGCAAACACAGTTGTAGGGTTAGCCCTAGACAATAACCTGATTACCATCACCAATGAGGTTATTTCTCTAACAACAAAAGGGTTAAGTTTCACCCAAACCGCTCTGGAGTATATTATTACAAATAAAGACGACAAAATAGAACACCTTAAGGACGACTTCTTTCTATTTAGAGGTTAATTGTGTTTTTAAAACCTGCACACTTATGAAAAAATTACTGCTTATTTTTAGTATCGTGAGTATTGTTGTTTCTTGCCAGGCATTGGCTCAAAAACAAGATACCCCAGAGACTGTTTTTACTATTCCACTTACTAAAACTAGCACACACGACGGGGTTTCTATAACACTGGTTGCCGTTGTGGAAGATTCTAGATGCCCTAGAGATACCACCTGTATTTGGGCCGGGAAGGCTGTAGTAAAAATTCTTGTTAGGGCAAGTGGTGAAGACGCCCAAGAAATCACGGTAGTTTTTCAAAACGAATCTCAAAGCGTTATTGCTACCACAGAAGACACTGTTTTTACAGCTCTGAAATTACTTCCGTATCCTGGTGATTCTACCGGCAAAGAAGTAGGATATCAATTACAAGTTTCTAAGAAAGGGATTAAGTTTTAAAACAATAGTGAAATCCCACTTTAATGGCATCCACAATTGTCATTTCCGCATTTGGTGTTGCCACCATCTAGGGTGCCAACAGTTTTTCTCTTTTTAGAGACAATCGCAGACCATACAAACTTGTTAACCAAATAACCAGCTGCTGCCAAAAATGTAAAAAGCACAAAG
This sequence comes from Bacteroidota bacterium, assembly GCA_018656255.1. GTDB lineage: Bacteria > Bacteroidota > Bacteroidia > Flavobacteriales > Flavobacteriaceae > Patiriisocius. The sequence goes on along the minus strand of JABHYI010000209.1, from coordinate 377 downwards.
AGTTCTTGCATTGTTAATTATTTAAACCATTGATATGCGCCAAGAGCAGTTATATAAGCAATGGCTGTCATTATTATTAATTGCCACATGGGCCATTTCCAACTATTGGTTTCTCGTTTTACCACAGCCAGTGTACTCATACATTGCATAGCAAAAGCATAGAAAAGCAACAGAGAAACTCCACTAGCAAAATTAAAAAGTGGTTTTCCGGTTTTTACATTTGTTTCTGCAGCCATTCTGTTTTTGATGGTTTCTACATCATCATTACCTACACTATAAATAGTGGCTAGTGTGCCTACAAACACTTCTCTTGCTGCAAAAGAGCTGATCAGTGCAATACCAATTTTCCAGTCATAACCTAAGGGTCTTACGGCAGG
>JABHYI010000065.1 GCA_018656255.1 Bacteroidota bacterium | reverse complement strand
TATTCATTACCCAATGTTGTTGGAGGCACTTATGAAGGTGGTCATTGGTTAGGGAGTTTTGCTATTTATGCATTAAATTCTGCAACAGATGACTAAAAATTGGTTTAAAAACACAGGTCCGGGAACCCTTGTAGCCGCTGCGTTTATTGGGCCAGGGACTGTAACTCTGTGTACCTTGGCAGGGGTTAATTATGGCTTTCATTTACTATGGGCCATGCTGTTGTCTATACTAGCAACTGTTGTGTTGCAAGAAATGGCAGCACGTTTAGGAATTATATCTCAAAAAGGACTGTCTGAAGTTATTAAGTCTGAAATAAAACATCCAATTATCAACAAATTAATGATGTTACTTATTTTATCAGCAATAGTTGTTGGAAATGCCTCGTATGAAGCCGGAAATATTAGTGGTGGAATTTTAGGCTTAGAAACTATTGTAGGAGAAATAAGAGTAAACTTAGGGTCCTATTCTTTAAATATCTTAAGTCTTGTTGTTGGGATTATCGCTTTTACATTGTTATATATCGGTAATTATAAATTTTTAGAAAGAGTGTTGTTTAGTATGGTCTTACTTATGAGTGTGTCATTTTTAATTACTGCTTTTTTGACCAAGCCAGATATTATGAGCATTTTTAAAGGAGCTTTGGTGCCTTCAGTTCCGGAAGGAAGTTTATTAACCATCATAGGTTTGATAGGCACAACGGTAGTTCCTTATAATTTATTTTTACATGCCTCATTGGTTAAAGAAAAGTGGAGCGATCAAAAAGATTTAAAAGCCGTAAGAAAAGACACTATTATTTCTATTGTTTTAGGTGGCTTAGTTTCTATGGCAATTATTATTTCAGCCTCTTCTATAGGTTTAGGAGAAATTTCTAATGCTTCAGATTTAGCTAAAAGTTTGGCACCTCTCTATGGAGATTTTGCAAGTTACTTTTTAGGAATAGGATTGTTTGCCGCAGGAATTACTTCTGCAATTACAGCACCTTTAGCAGCTGCCTATGTAGCTAGAGGGTGTTTTGGATGGAAGACAGGATTAAAATCGAAACAATTTAGAGCTGTTTGGATTTTTATTTTACTATTGGGTGTTGTATTTTCTTCTTTGGGTATTAAACCCATAGAGATTATTAAATTTGCACAAGTAGCCAATGGTATTTTACTGCCAGTTATAGCAGGAGTGTTACTTTGGGTGGTAAATAAAAAAGCAGTCTTAGGAAATTATGTAAATTCTAAATTTCAAAATAGTTTGGGTATTATTATTTTAATAACCACTATTTTATTGGGCTTACGAGGTTTAGATAAGGTTTTTGGTTTTCATATATTTTAATGATAGATCTTAATTGTGATGTAGGTGAGGGTTTAGAGAATGAGCATTTAATAATGCCGCTTATTTCTTCTTGCAATATTTCTTGCGGAGCACATGCTGGTTCCATAGAGAGTATAGACAAGGTTCTTCAACTAGCCATTAAACATAAGGTAACCATAGGAGCGCATCCATCATTTCCAGATAGAGAAAGTTTTGGAAGAAAAGTGTTAGATATTTCTAACACCGCTCTCCAACAAAGTTTAGAAGAACAGCTCACTGTTTTTAAAGAAAGAGCTGCGTTACAAAACGCAGTTATTCATCATGTAAAGCCCCATGGGGCTTTGTATAATTTAATTGCTATAGATCGTGAAAAAGCAGCGGTAGTTGTTGCTGCCATTCAACAAGTTTTTGAGGGGGTAAAGCTCTATGTTCCTTATCTATCTAAAATAGAAGAATTAGCTGAAGAAAACGGTATAGAGGTGGTATATGAGGCCTTTGCAGATAGAGCTTATAATGATAATTTAACTTTGGTGTCTAGGGCATTACCTTTTGCACTTATTACAGACAAACACAAGGTACTAAAACAGGTTCAGCAACTAGTAGAAGAACAGTTGGTAACCACGGTTCAATGCCATAAAAAGGTACTAAAAGCAGCCACTTTTTGTGTGCATGGAGATACCAAAAATGTGATTGAAATTTTAGAATATTTACATCAAAAATTAGCAATTAGCTAGCTTATAATGGGCTAATTTTTTAGTGTTTTGTATGAGGTAGAAAGATCAAATAAGTTTTAAAATTAAATTAAATATCCATAGATATGATTAAAAAAACAGCCATTATTTTTATAGGATTGCTTAGTTGCTATCAAGTTTACAGTCAAAAACCAAGAGCTAGAGGTTTAGGCATACCGTTTGTTGGCACCCCAGGGGTATTTAATGCCATTACAGATGTACTAGGAGTAGAAGTAGGTTATAGTACTATTATTTCTGGAAAAGGAGAAAACACCGTTGGTAATGGCCCCATAAGAACAGGGGTTACTGCCATCTTTCCAAGAGGCAAAGCAAAAAAGTTTAGTCCGGTCTATGCCAATTGGTATAGCCTTAACGGTAATGGAGAAATGACTGGTACCACCTGGGTTACAGAATCTGGTTTTTTAGAAACTCCTATTATGATTACAAATACCAACAGTGTTGGTGTAGTTAGAGATGCTGTTTTAAAATGG
>JABHYI010000058.1 GCA_018656255.1 Bacteroidota bacterium | reverse complement strand
ATTTATGGATTTATATTTTTGCGCCTATTATTGGCTGTTTACTGGCTGTGGTAAGCTGCAAGTTAGTGAAAGATGAGCAGTGTTGTGATGAGAATTGCTAAACACCAATTCTTGTTATTAAATTTTAGTGCTATCTTCTTCTCCAGGCATCATACTAATGATGACACTTTAATATCTTAAAGTTTTCAAAATCCTACTAGTATTACTACCCATCAAAGTATCTTTGGTTTAGGATGAATTTTGAACAATTCTATAACTAAGCTAGTATACTAGCTACTTATAATACCTGCATAGCTTTACTACTTGTTTTTTTTGACACCATACATGAAGATTTACACACTACACTCCAAGCAACACCTTCCTATTAGCAAGCAACAAGCTTGGGATTTTTTGTCTGACCCTAATAACCTTAAGGCTATTACACCTAAGTATATGGGTTTTATTATAAAATCTGGAGCAGACAGACCCATGTTTGCAGGGCAAATCATACAATACATTGTAACTCCACTACTGGGTATAAAAACAAAATGGGTTACAGAAATAACTCAGGTTGAAAAGGGTGAGTATTTTGTTGACCAACAGCTCTTTGGCCCTTATGCAATGTGGCATCACAAACACTTTATAAAAGAAATTCCAGGTGGTGTAGAAATGGAAGACATTATAGACTATAAAGTGCCTCTTGGGTGGCTAGGTCAATTAGTACATCCTATACTTGTAAAACCAAGACTTGATGAAATATTCAAGTACAGAAAAATGAAATTAATTGAACTTTTTGGGACTATATAATTACCTTATAATACCTTATAACTATGAAAAACATACTTCTTATTGGCGGATCCTACGGAATTGGAGCTGCAATAGCAAAACAACTTACAGACACCCACAAGGTATATGTAGCCTCTAGAACACAAGAGAACATACCCCAGGGAGTTACCCATATGGTATTTGATGTATTAACTGATGATATCGCTACATTACCCTTGCCAGATCAGATAGACGGCCTGGTATATTGCCCTGGAAGTATCAACCTAAAACCTTTTAAGAGAATAAAACCTCAAACATTCCAAGAAGATCTAGAGGTAAATTTTCTTTCACTAGTTAAAGTACTACAAGGCTTACTTCCAAAGCTTACGGCTACTAGCGGGGCAAGTTTAGTGTTTTTTAGTACTGTTGCTGTTAAAGTAGGTATGCCTTTTCATACCAGCGTATCGGCATCTAAAGGAGCTATAGAGGGTTTTGCTAAAGCCTTGGCAGCAGAGTATGCTCCAACGATGAGAGTTAATGTTATTGCACCCTCACTTACAGATACTCCCCTAGCTGGACGCCTGCTATCTAGTGATGATAAAAAACAAAGAATGGGAGAAATGCATCCACTAAAAAGAATTGGAACTAGCGCAGATATTGCAAATACTGCTTGTTTTTTACTCTCAGAACAATCTAGTTGGATGACTGGACAAGTACTTGCCATAGATGGTGGAAAATCAACATTACAAACTCAATAAAGTGGCTGCAACTGTAAATATATTTTGGTTTAGACGTGATTTACGCCTTGAAGACAATGTAGGATTCTCTAAAGCATTACAGGGAAAATCACCTGTTGTGCCCATCTTTATTTTTGATACCGAAATTCTAGACAAACTCTCCAAAGACGATGCTAGGGTAAGTTTTATTTACAACACATTGCAAGACTTAAAGAGCACCTTGCAAGAGCACGGAAGTTCTTTGGCTATATATTATGGCAAACCACTAGAGATCTTTAAAAAATTAACAGCGCAGTTTAATGTGCAAAATGTAATCACCAATAGAGATTACGAGCCTTATGGCCAAGAGCGAGATCTTGAGATTAAAGAGTATTTAACTACCTTAACCCAACACCAAGATAGTGCTACTCCAATTGGTTTTTATGACTACAAAGACCACGTTATTTTTGAGAAAGATACCATTGTAAAGGCAGACAGCACTCCTTATGTTGTGTACACTCCTTATAAAAATAAATGGAAAAGCGTATTTAACCCAGAGACAGACCTAAAAGACCACAAAACAACAATCTATTTTAAAAATCTGTATCAAGACACCACGCTGCAAAACACGACGCTGGAGCAAATGGGTTTTACCACCTCCAGTATAAAGGTACCCAAACACAATACCTCTGCTACTCTTATACAAAACTATGAAGATACACGTAATTTCCCTGCAGTAGATGGCACTTCACACCTAGGACCGCATTTACGTTTTGGCACCGTTAGTGTAAGAGCAATGATGAGGAAGGCTATTTCTCAAAAAAACGAGGTGTTTTGGAGTGAGCTTATTTGGCGTGAATTTTTTATGCAGATATTTTGGCACTTTCCCCACACGCAACAAAAAGCCTTTAGACCAAAGTATGACCGTATTGTATGGCGCAACAACGAGCAAGAGTTTGAACACTGGAAAAACGGGACCACAGGATATGTTTTAGTGGATGCAGGAATGAGAGAACTAAATAAAACAGGACACATGCACAATAGAGTGCGCATGCTAGTTGCAAGTTTTTTGTGTAAACACCTACTTATTGATTGGCGCTGGGGAGAAACCTACTTTGCCTCAAAGCTTCTAGATTATGAGCAATCAAGTAATGTTGGTAATTGGCAATGGGCAGCAGGAAGTGGAGTAGATGCTGCGCCCTACTTTAGGATATTTAACCCAATCACACAGGCAGATAAGTTTGATAAAGAAAAAAAGTATATAAAAAAATGGGTGCCTGAGTATGAAACTCAAAAGTATACTGCCATGATTGTAGATCACAAACTTGCCCGCGAGAGATGTCTACAAACCTATAAAAAAGGAATAAACGAATAATTAAAGAGGCTATATTAGCTATGTTTTATAGGCTATTTTAAAATATAAAAACATGCTTTAGACATGTATTTGTTCTGATTTACAATCATAACCTGCCAATAAAAACCAATAAAGAAACCTTTACAAATACCTAAATTACACTTACTTTTGCCTTTAAGAAATGTAGTGACAAATAGCATTCTAAAATTTTTACAACATAAAATTAATTTGTTTGGTTAATCCAAACCTTTTAGATTACAAGCAATAGCAGTGCCACTGTAGTATCAGTAGATACGCATCACAAAACAAACAACTATCATGACTATTAAGACATTCTTTAGCTGCGTACTATTTTTATGTGCTACTGCAGGCTATTCTCAAAACAATACTACATCAGACAATTCAATTGAGGCTCAATTTGTTGAGGTTATTGATAAATCTAATAACTACCAAAAATATAAGGTCATTAAAAGAACCAAACTTGCTGGTTTAAGAAAAAATATTTTAGACTCTATAGAATTACTTGAAAATTCTATAGAGCAAAAAGATGCAACAATAGCATCTCAAAACAACAGCATAACAACTCTAGAGGCCAACCTAAGTAATACACAAAACAACCTGGCCTCCTCAATTGAAAAAGAAGGAACTATTTCACTTTTTGGAATTACTACTAAAAAAGGTACTTATAACTTTCTACTGTTTTCTACTATAGGCATCCTAATACTTGGTCTGTTGTTTTTTATAATTAAATTTAAAAATAGCAACATCATAACAAAACAAACAAATCACAAGCTCTCTGAGATTGAGCAGGAATTTGATAGTTATCGCCAAAAGAAATTAGAAGAGCAGCAAATACTCAGAAGAAAACTACAAGACGAAATAAACAAAAAAAAGTAACTAGTATATTACATTGTATTTTTATAAAAAGCCCCAAACATATTGTGTTTGGGGCTTTTTAAATTATACTATCTGAATAAGATGGTTAAGAATCTAATCTAGTAATCTTAGCACCAATGCCGCGAAGACGTTCGTCTATATTTTCATAACCTCGATCTATTTGCTCTATGTTGTGAATAGTACTAGTTCCTTTAGCAGAAAGTGCTGCAATTAACAAAGAAATACCAGCGCGTATATCTGGAGAGACCATAGTAGTGGCCTTTAGCATAGACTCAAAGTTGTGTCCTATAACAGTTGCGCGGTGAGGATCACATAATATCACACGGGCACCCATATCTATTAGTTTATCTACAAAAAACAATCTGCTTTCAAACATTTTTTGGTGTATAAGTACACTTCCTTTTGCCTGGGTACAAACAACTAATACAATACTTAATAAATCTGGAGTAAACCCTGGCCACGGAGCATCTGAAACAGTTAAAGTAGAACCATCAATGTATCCTTGAATTTCATAACTATCCTGAGAGGGTATGAAAATATCATCACCTCTCTTTTCTAGTATTATTCCTAATTTTCTAAAGGTATCAGGAATAATACCTAAGTTTTCCCAACTTACATCTTTAATGGTTATTTCACTATGAGTCATAGCTGCTAATCCTATCCAGCTACCTATTTCAATCATATCTGGCAATACGCGGTGTGTGCAACCTGTTAAGTGTTCAACACCATCAATTGTTAGCATATTAGAACCTACACCTTTGATATCTGCCCCCATGGAGTTTAACATTTTACACAGCTGCTGCAGGTATGGCTCACAAGCGGCGTTGTATATTGTTGTGGTTCCTTTGGCCAGAACTGCTGCCATTACAATGTTAGCAGTTCCAGTAACAGAAGCCTGGTCAAGTAACATGTAGCAACCCTTAAGACCGTTTGGAGCCTCAACTCCATAAAAGCGTTCTTCTTTATTATATCTAAAACTTGCCCCTAATTTAATGAAACCTTCAAAATGTGTGTCTAATCTTCTTCTTCCAATTTTATCACCACCTGGACGTGGTATATATCCTTTACCAAAACGTGCCAAAAGAGGACCTACAATCATGATAGAACCTCGTAATGAACCGCCCTGGGCTTTAAAAAGTTCTGACTCAAGATAGTCAAGGTTAATATCATCTGCCTTAAATGAAAATTTACCTTTTCCTAATTTTTGGATTTTAACACCCAAATTACCTAAGATGCCAATTAGTTTATTTACATCAATAATATCTGGTATATTTTCTATAATAACCTCTTGGGGTGTTAATAAAACAGCACAGAGTATCTGCAAAACTTCATTTTTTGCACCTTGTGGAGTGATTTCACCTTTTAATTTGTGACCTCCTTCGATTTGAAAAGTTCCCATAGATTTTGGTAAAAAATTTAGTAGCGCTTACGGCCTCTATTGTTATTGTTATGCTTTTTGTGTTTGTTTGGGGTAGCCTTAGTATCACTAAAACGATTTTTTGTTTTAAGTAGTATAGAAGAATTCCTAAGGGGCTCTTTGCTATCTTTTAGATTTAATTTTCCGTCAGAGAGTTCAAAGAGATGCGCAAAAATAACATCATCTTCAACGGTATCTTTGTTCCAATTTAGGAAACATTTTTTCATGTGATTGGCAATGGTTAATACCAAACCATCTTTTTTATCTCCATCTTCCCAACCAATTGCTATATCAATCATTCGTTTGAGATTATTGCCGTAAAAACGGTATTTAGGGTAGTTTTGAGGATACTCTAGGCTTGCTGGAGACTCTCTTAGGGCCTCAACAGATGGTTTCTCATAAGGAGATTCTGCATCAAGTTTAAAATCTGAAATGATAAATAATTGGTCCCAAAGTTTATGCTGGAAATCTGCAACATCTCGCAGATGAGGGTTTAAATTACCCATTACAGAAATGATACTTTTTGCTTGTTTATTGCGTTTTTCTGGATCTTTTTCTGCAACAGCCTGATCAACCATTTTCTGGATATGACGACCATATTCTGGAATAATCAAATGCGGACGCTCTGTATTATATTCTATATCTGTAAAAAACATGAGTTGTATTTATAAATTGGGGGTTGTGTAAATGAAGAATTAATCTGTATTGCAAAATACAAATTTTATAAAGAAATCACTCCTTCCACCTGAGAAACTTGCTTGTATTTCTCTATCACCATCTCTGGAGACGCCATCACTACTTTTATGGAGAGACTTGTATAGGTTCCTTTGCTAGAATCACGGGTATTTATTTGGGCATTTGTGCCGTTAAAAATAGCCTCAATTTGTGCTATTTTTTGAGCATTACCGGGCACAATAAATTTGTATAAATAAGGAGCAGGCCATGTTGTATCTCCTTTTAATTGTTCCTGTAATCTAGTGTAAAATTCTTCAGTTTTAGTATCTTTCATTTTGTATTTCTTAAGAAATATAAAAGGGTTTGTATAATTAGCGATTTTAAACAAACCACCAAATAGTATTACACAAAGATACACTTTCAACATCAATATAAAATAACGTACTTTGTGGTTTAGAAATTATTTTTAACATCCAATTTTAGCAGTGAATACAAAAAGAATTGTCATTACCGGAGGCCCTGGCTCTGGAAAAACGACTTTAATAAACCATATTAAGCGTCTTGGTTACTCAACCATGGAAGAGGTCTCACGAGAAATAATAAACGAAGCTCGAAAAGAGGGTATTGACCAACTTTTTTTAACAGACCCTATGCTATTTAGCCAAAAACTGCTAGAAAGCAGATTACTTCAATTTGAAAAGGCTAAAGAACTAGACACAGATTATGTATTTTATGACAGAGCTACTCCAGATATCACAGCATACATGGATTTTATAGGTTCACAGTACTCTGCTGAATTTGAGAAGCCTTGCTACACCCACCTTTATGACTGTGTTTTTTTACTACCACCCTGGGAGCTTATCTACACAAAAGACAATGAGCGTTACGAAACTTTTGCCCAAGCAAAAGAAATATACAAATCATTGTGTGATGGCTATAAAAAATACGGCTACACTATTGTTGAAGTCCCGCAAGCAGGTATTGAGCAGCGAAGTGATTTCATTTTTAACTACCTAAAAAACACCTTCTGAAAAAACCCCTTGACATATTACAAAAATACTGGGGCCACACCAGTTTTAGGCCAAAACAAGAAGCCATAATTACCTCTATTATGGACGGTAAAGATACCGTTGCGCTGCTGCCTACTGGTGGAGGGAAATCAATATGTTTTCAAATTCCTTCCCTAGCACAAGAGGGCATTTGTATTGTAATATCACCCCTTGTAGCCTTGATGACAGATCAAGTAAAAAGTTTAAAAGAAAAAGGTATTAAAGCTTTAGCTATCACTGGAGGAAAATCATTTACAGAGGTAAACACGCTGCTGGATAATGCTAGCTTCGGAAATTATAAATTTCTTTATATTTCGCCAGAGAGATTACAACAAGAACTTGTCCAAAACACCATAAAGCGCATGAATGTAAACTGCATCGCTGTGGATGAGGCGCATTGTATTTCTCAGTGGGGAAATGATTTTAGACCCGCCTATAAAAACATACGTATTCTAAGAGAGTTGCAACCCTTATCCCCTATTATAGCCCTTACAGCTACTGCAACGCCAGAGGTACTAAAGGACACTATCAAAGAGTTAGAGATGGAACTACCATCGGTGTTCCAGGATTCTTTTGTGCGCCCTAACATAGCATACAATACCTTAGAGGTAGAGGATAAATTGTACCACATACAACAACTACTAAAATCAAATAAAAAAGAGGCTATTGTTTATGTTAGGACAAGAAGAAGCGCTGTAGAGACAAGCAGTCATTTAAACAGCCTTGGCATTAAAAGTGATTTTTTTCATGGAGGTATTCCTTCACAAGAAAAAACCAAAAAATTAGAAGCCTGGAAAAATGGTACCTCACCAACCATAGTAGCCACGAGTGCTTTTGGTATGGGAATAGATTTGGCAACCGTAGCACACGTTATACATATACAATTACCAGAGAGCTTGGAGAGTTACTTTCAAGAAGCTGGTCGCGCTGGTAGAGATGGCAATAGGGCAACTGCTACCATACTATACAATGCCTACGATAAACAATTAGTAACAAAGCAGTTTATAGCATCTTTGGCAGATGTAGATTTGCTAAAATTTATGTACAAAAAATTAAATAATTACCTTCAAATCTCATATGGAGAAGGCGTTTTCACTACTCATGGTTTTAATTTTGAAGACTTTTGTAAAACCTACTCTTTAAATACCCTACAGGTTTTTAATGGCTTAAACACCCTAGACAGGCTTGGAGTTTTGCAGCTATCCAAGGAGTTTGGACGCTCTAGTAAATTAAAATTTTTAGTAGATACAAATACAGCACTAGCCTTCTTTAAACACGACAAGCTCGCCTCTGTAATTGGTAAAACCATATTACGACTCTATGGAGGTGTTTTTGAAACTATGACAGGAGTAAATCTAGAAGTTTTACAAACCAAAACTAGTCAATCACAACCCGTTATAATTGAAACTCTTCAAAAACTAGAAGCAGCAAACATTATAGAGTTATACTTAAACACAACAGATGCAGCTATTACATTTTTAACCCCAAGAGAAGATGACAAAACAATAAATGTAATTGCAAGAGAAGTAGTTTCTCACAACGATAAAAAGAAACAACAAGTACAACAGCTATTAAACTATGTAGAAAACAACAACACCTGCAGGAGTGTGCAATTGGTAACTTATTTTGGAGAAACCACAGCATCGCCCTGTGGTATTTGTAGTGTGTGTAGCTCAAAAAAAGAGACATTCAGCAAAAAAGAGCTACTTAAAATTAGTAAAATCATACTTTTGGAGCTAGAGAGTGGTCCAAAAACATCAAGAGAAATACAAGAAAACATAAACCAAAGCCAGGTTTTGGTATTAAAAACAATTGCGCTATTACTTGGCAACAAGGCTATCTCCTTAGATCAAAGAAATAGATACTCTAAAAAATAAGCAGCGCTATTTTTTTAATCTGTTTTTTACATATTCAATCTCAGATTTACCGTGAGGCTTTGGTTTTCCATCCTGGTCTAGACTAACCATTACAATAGTGTCTATGGTTATAATAGCTTCACGAGTCATGACATTTCTAACCTCACAACAAAGGGTTATTGAAGTGGCTCCAAATTTAACAGCCCTAATCCCAATTTCTATAATATCCCCTTTAACCGAGGCGCTTTTGAAATTAATTTCACTCATATACTTAGTAACCGTCTTGGGGTTTTCTAATTGTATAATTGCATATAAAGCAGCTTCCTCATCAATCCATTGCAGGAGTCTACCTCCAAACAAGGTTCCGTTAGGATTTAAATCTTCTGGTTTTATCCATTTTCTAGTATGAAAATTCATAGGTGTTACATTTAAACATAAAGATACTTTTTAAATAAATTTTAAAGTAACAATAACGCATTAAAAACTCTAGTAACGTAGCGTTCCCTCTTTTAAAAATCAACCTTAAAAATATAATTAATGAGTACAATTTTCTATTTTTGGAAAATACAAAGGAGTTCTTGTTTTTCTCAAACAAAAAAAAATGAAAAACCTGTAACTTTTTTAAAATTAAAACGTCTTACTTTTAAATTACCATTAATTATATACAAATAACTTTTATGAAAACATTTAAAACTTTACTACTAGCTGTAACGCTTATAGCAGTAGCACCAATGACTGCTCAAACTGCTGATGAAATCCTAAGCAATTATTTTGAAAATACCGGTGGAGAAGCTGCCTGGAACGCTCTAGAGGGAGCCAAAATGATCGGTTCTGTTAGTGCCCAAGGGATGGATATTCCTGTAGAAATGTACCAAATGAAAGATGGTAAACAACTACTAAAAATAAATATACAAGGACAAGAGATGACACAGTTTTCTTTTGATGGAGATATTATGTGGACGACCAATTTCATGACCATGCTACCTGAAAAAAGTGATACAGAAACCACAGAGAACATGAAAATAAACAATCAAGATTTTCCATCTCCCTTTTTAAATTATAAAGAAAAAGGATATACGGTAGAGTACCTTGGTAAAGAAACAAAAGAAGGTACAGAGACCTTCAAACTCAAGTTAACACAAAAGCCAGTTATGGTAGATGGTAAAGAAGAACCAACGGTATCATTTCACTATTTTGAGACAGAAAATTATGTGCCAATTGTGGTAGAAACAACAATGAACATGGGTCCTGCAAAAGGACAAATGTCTACCTCCGGATATAGTGACTACCAAGAAGTGGATGGCCTGTACTTTCCGTTCTCAATATCTCAAGGTGGACAACCAATCGTCATGAAAGAAATTATTTTAAATCCTGATGTAGATAAAGCATTTTTCGCTTTCCCTGAAGAAAAATAACATAAAACCAAACAAAAAAATCCTCCCAAAACGTGAGGATTTTTTTTACTTCACATTCTAATTAAACCAAAAATCTTAATTTGTATCCTATGAAAAGAATACTGCTTCCTTTGTTATTAACGCTTCTATTTTCATTTAATGGAAATGCACAAGAAGAAATCTCATTAAAAGGTAAAGAATTATTTGGCGATATGCGCGCACGTCAAATTGGCCCTGCTCTTATGAGTGGCCGTATCAACGATCTTGAAAGCCATCCAACCAACCCTCGTATTTTATATGCAGGAACTGCAGGTGGTGGTGTTTGGAGGTCTAGTGATGGAGGCGCTATCTTCTCACCCATTTTTGACGATCACGTACAATCTATAGGTGTAGTGAGTTTAGATCCTACAAACCCAGATCAAAATATTTGGGTGGGAACCGGAGAAACCTGGACCCGTAATTCTGTATCTATTGGAGATGGTTTGTTTAAATCTACAGATGGAGGTTCAAATTTTGAGGAAGTACCAGGTTTTGAAAATAGTGAAAGAATTACCTCTATTGTAATTAATCCAAAAAATAACCAAGAAATATACGTTGGTGTACTTGGAGCGTTATGGGCAGACAGCCAAGATAGAGGTGTTTACAAAACAACTGACGGAGGCGCCTCTTGGAGTAAGATATTATACATTGGTCCTTCAACTGGAGCAAGTGATGTCATCATGGATCCAGAAAATCCAGCAATATTATATGCTTCAATGTGGGAATTTAGACGCTCTGGATGGGGTTTTAACTCTGGAGGAACTAGCAGTGCCCTATACAAATCAGAAGATGCTGGTGCAACATGGAATAAAATTCATGAAGGATTTCCTGAAGGAAAACTAGGAAGAATTGCAATTGCAGTTGCCCCTAGTGATGCTAGTGTATTGTATGCTGTTTTAGAAACAGAAGAAAAGAGCAAAAATGGTTTGTGGAAATCTAACAATGCAGGAGCTTCTTGGGAGCATTTAAATAATGACTTTGGACTAGTAGTAAGACCTTTTTATTTCTCAAGAATTGTTATCGATCCTAAAAATCCTGAGGTGGTTTTAAAAGGTGGCTTGAACGGATCTATAAGCCGTGATGGAGGAAAAACATTTAAAGACCTAGGAAATATGCATAGTGATATACATGACTTTGCGTTCCATATAAATGATAGTGATGTAATTTACTCAGGAACAGATGGTGGTGTTTACCGTTCTTGGAATGGAGGATCTACCTTTGAAATTGTAGAAAACTTACCGCTATCACAGTTTTACCACATTAGTGTTGACAACCAGGAGCCATACAATGTATACGGAGGTCTTCAAGACAACGGATCATGGTACGGACCCTCTTCCTCTCCAGGTGGAGTAAATGCAAGAGACTGGAACAGTGTTGGATATGGAGATGGTTT
>JABHYI010000252.1 GCA_018656255.1 Bacteroidota bacterium | reverse complement strand
TATTGCAGAAATGGATATGATTATCTTAAAAATGGGTAATGCTGAGTTTTTACATTTCCCGTCTATTCCAGTTCGTGCCACTATTAACGAGTATTTAGAAATTGCTAAGGAGTACTCAACTCCTAAGAGCAGCATTTTTATTAATGGAATTTTAGATAAGCTAGTCAAAGAATTTGAGACTTCTAAAAAGTTGAATAAAATTGGGCGTGGACTTCGATAGTCTATAAAAAATACTTAATTTAGCCGCACTTAAAAATCTTTAATTATTTATACTATGAAAAATTCAATTTTAGCAATAGCTGTAATCGCATTATTTGCATTTACATCTTGCAAGAAAAACGCTGCAGATAGCGTAGTTGAGACTAATGTTACTCAAGCAGCAGATCGTGATTCTAAAACTGGTGAATTTCCAGTTATGACATTTGATGAAAAGCAATTTGACTTTGGTGAGATTACTCAAGGTACTGCAGTAGAGCATATCTTTACCTACACAAACACTGGAAAAAGCAACCTAGTTGTTGTAAACGCAAAAAGTAGTTGTGGTTGTACAGTACCAACTTTCACAAAAGAGCCAGTTGCTCCAGGAGAATCAGGTGAGATGTTAGTGAAATTTAATGGTAGTGGAAAAAACCAAGTTAGCAAAACCATAACCATTACTGCAAATACACAAGCAGGAAAAGAAACACTTATGATTAAAGCTTTTGTAAACCCTAGAGAGGGAGCAGCAGCTGTACCAGGTGTTTCAAAATAATATAAAATAGATAGATTATTATGGGAGACATAAGTCAAATGTTACCTTTACTTTTGTTATTTGTTGTGATGTATTTCTTTTTAATACGTCCGGGATTACAAAAACAAAAGAAAGAAAAAAAGTACCTAGAAGCACTTAAAGCTGGTGATAAAGTTGTCACTAAAAGTGGACTACACGGTAAGTTACTTAGTCTTAATGATGACGGTACATGCGTGATTGAAACCGGTGCAGGTAAAATGAAATTTGAAATTTCTTCTATCTCTATGGAGATTAGTGCTAAGGTAAATACTACTGTAGCTAAGAAATAATTATCAATATTTATTCTATTAAAAAACCTCTAGTTTGTACTAGAGGTTTTTTTATGCGAATTCATTTTTTGATATACTATTGTTTTTCTTCTCCAACAAGCTGCGCAATGTTAACAATTACCTCAATAGCTTTTTGTATACTCTCTACAGGTACATATTCAAACCTTCCATGGAAATTGTGTCCACCAGCAAATATATTTGGACAAGGCAAGCCTTTAAAGCTAAGTTGAGAGCCATCTGTTCCTCCACGAATTGGCTTTATTAGAGGTTTTATGCCAGCTTGTTCCATTGCTTTTTGAGCGATGTCTACAATGTGCATTACGGGCTCTATTTTTTCGCGCATGTTAAAATATTGATCTTTAATCTCAACAGACACACACGGCTGTCCTAATTGTGAGTTTAATTCATCGGCGAGCTTGAGCATCATTTCTTTTCTAGCTTCAAAATGTTCTTTATCATGGTCTCTTATGATATACTGTAATTGTGTGCTGTCTACCTCTCCAGTTACACTGTAGAGATGGAAGAACCCTTGTCTATCTTGGGTGTGTTCTGGTGTTTCAAGCCTTGGCAGAGAATTAATGTAGTCTGTAGCTATGTACATACTATTTACCATTTTTCCTTTGGCATATCCTGGATGTACTATTTTTCCTTTTATAGAAACTAAAGCGCCGGCGGCATTAAAATTTTCATATTCTAATTCTCCAACCTGGCTTCCATCCATGGTGTAGGCCCAATCTGCTCCAAATTTTTCGACATCAAATTTATGGGCACCACGACCAATTTCTTCATCTGGAGTAAATCCCACCCGAATTTTTCCATGTTTTATCTCTGGGTGTTGCACCAGATATTCCATGGCGCTAACTATTTCAGTAATACCAGCTTTGTCATCTGCTCCTAATAAGGTAGTCCCGTCTGTGGTAATAAGAGTTTGCCCTTTGTATAATAATAGGTCTTCAAAATAGGAGGGAGATAGAATGATGTTTTGCGCCTTATTTAAAACAATATCTTTTCCATCATAATTTTCTATGATTTGTGGCTTCACATCCTTTCCCGTAAAATCTGGAGTGGTGTCAAAATGTGATATAAATCCAATAGTTGGTACTTCATGTGGCACATTACTTGGCAATGTGGCCATGATGTATGCATTTTCATCTATGGTAACATCCTGTAAACCGATATGTTTTAGTTCTTCAACTAAAGCATTGGCAAGATCCCATTGTTTGGCAGTACTGGGAGTGGTGTCACTGGTTGGATCACTTTCTGTATCTACTGTAACGTAACTTATAAACCTATCTATTAGGTGCTTTTTATCTATCATAATATGCGGCGTTTGTTCTTGAAATTTCTTAAAAAAATCGCTTGTTAAAAATAAACATATTCAC
>JABHYI010000062.1 GCA_018656255.1 Bacteroidota bacterium | reverse complement strand
GGCCAGCACCATAAAAGCGCTGGAGCTACAAAATAAAAAAACACTGTTATTAGGGGTTTCTTACGCTCTTTTAGACCTTATAGAAGCGCACACTTTTAAGCTAAAGCACACTATAATTATGGAAACTGGCGGTATGAAAGGGCGCAGAAAAGAACTTATTAAACAGGGCTTACACGAAAAACTCTCAAAAGGATTTGGGGTAGAAACAATACACAGTGAATATGGGATGACAGAGTTACTCTCTCAAGCCTACTCAAAAGGAAACGGAATTTTTAAGTGCCCACCTTGGATGAGGGTAGTTACCAGAGACACTCAAGATCCTCTTGCATGGGTAAGAGGAAAAACCGGTGGCATCAATGTAATAGATTTGGCCAATCAATACACCTGCTCCTTTATAGCCACACAAGATCTTGGAAAAGTCCATGAAGATGGAAGTTTTGAAATACTAGGGCGCTTTGACGCAAGTGATATTAGAGGGTGTAACTTAATGATAGATTAAAATTAAAGGGGGTTATGCTACCTGGATAATAAACTTATTTTTCTTACCGCGTTGTAGCAAAATAAACTTGCCATGAATTAGTGCCGTAGATTCAATAAGATGTCCCTCTTTTACTTTAGTGAAATTAACAGAAACAGAATTTTCTTTTAATGCTCTTCTGGCTTCACCATTAGATTTCAAAAACCCAGTTTTCTCTGCCAAGGCTGCTATTATGTCTAGACCATTTATAAGTTCACTTTTTGCTATGGTGGCCATAGGCACTCCCTCAAAAATACTTAAAAAAGTATCCTCATCAATATTGTTGATGTCTTGTGCTGCAGTTTTGCTAAATAAAATAGTAGAAGCCTCCATTGCCTTTGAACAAGCAGCGGCTCCATGGACTGTAGTAGTTACTTCTTGGGCCAATCTTTTTTGAAGACCCTTGGCATGTTCTTGCCCCTGATGCTGGGAGATAAGATCATCAATGGTTTGTTTGTCTAAAAAGGTAAATATTTTAATGTATTTGGCAGCATCTTGATCGCTTGTGTTTAACCAATATTGGTAAAACTTGTAGGGAGAAGTTCTTTTAGAATCTAGCCACACGTTTCCGCCCTCACTTTTACCAAATTTACTCCCATCACTTTTTGTTATAAGAGGACATGTTAAGGCATAACCCTTACCAGATGCGATGCGCCTAATTAACTCTGTTCCTGTTGTGATATTTCCCCACTGGTCACTACCTCCCATTTGCAGTGTGCAATCATGGTTTTTGTATAGGTGCAGAAAATCATATCCTTGTACCATTTGATAGGTGAATTCTGTAAAAGACATTCCATCTGCATTTTCGCCACTTAACCTGTTTTTGACAGAATCTTTTGCCATCATATAATTAACCGTAAGGTGCTTACCTACATCACGAATAAAATCAAGAAAAGAAAATTCCTTCATCCAATCATAATTATTTACCATCACAGCTTGGTTTGCTGCTCCAGAACTAAAATCTAAAAACTGAGATAGTTGTTTGCCAACACACTCTTGATTGTGAGCAAGAGTTGCCTCGTCTAGTAAATTACGTTCACTAGATTTTCCTGAGGGATCCCCTATCATGCCTGTAGCACCACCCACCAAAGCAAAAGGCTTATGACCCGCTTTCTGGAAAAATGACAATAACATTATTGGTACTAGATTACCGATGTGTAAAGAGTCTGCGGTGGGGTCAAACCCCACATAAGCACTTCGCATTGTCTCTAGTAAATGCTTTTGGGTATCTGGCATTACATCGTGGAGCATTCCACGCCATTGTAATTCTTCAACAAAATCTGAAATATCCATCACTTTTAAATTTAAACAAACTTACATAATTTGTATTTTTTTACCGCTTATAATAGCTTATTTTAGTACGATGATTTTAGTTACGGGCGGTACGGGATTGGTTGGAAGTCACCTGTTGTATTTTTTAGCAGCATCTGGCGCAAATCTGCGCGCTACCCAAAGAAAAACTAGTGACCTCTCTAGAGTAGAAAAGATCTTTGGATATTATACAGATAAAAAAACAGCAAGATCTCTTTTTAACACCATTGAGTGGGTACAGGCAGATATTACAAATATTCCAGCACTTACCATAGCTTTTAAAAACTGCAAGCAAGTCTATCATTGCGCTGCGATGATAGACTTTGACCCAAAAAAATACAAGCTATTAAAAAAAGTAAACACACAGGCTACTGCCAATATAGTGAACCTTGCACTGGCTCACGGAATTAAGAAATTATGTTATGTAAGTTCTATTGCAACCCTTGGCACTACAGAAGATGAAAGTAGCATTACTGAAGAAACGCATTTTAATCAAGATGCAGCAAACAATGTGTATAGTCTTACCAAATATGCTGCAGAAATGGAAGTATGGCGAGCCACACAAGAGGGTTTAGATGCGGTTATTGTAAACCCAGGTGTAATTTTGGGGGCTGGATCTTGGCACACTGGAAGTGGAGCTATTTTCAAACTAGCCCATAAAGGGATGTCTTACTTTACATCAGGAAGCATCGCAGTGGTTGATGTTAGAGATGTGGTATTAGCCATGCAAGGCCTTATGAACAGTGACCTTAAAAATGAACGATATATTTTGGTAGGAGCTACCTTGAGCTATAAGGAGTTCACAAAGGAATTAGCACTGGCCTTTGACAAAAACCCTCCTGAAAAAGAAATAGCTGAATGGAAATTACTTTTACTAAGCAATATTGACGGGCTAGTAAGTAGTTTGTTTGGCACAAAAAGAAAGCTCCAAAAGGCCAACGTAAAGAGTTTGTACACGCGCTCAAATTACAACGCTCATAAAATCGAGAAAGCTTTATCCTTTAGCTTCACCACTGTTTCTCAAACAATAAAACGTGTAGCATCTGATTATAAATCTGAGCATTAAAGACTTATTGCTTTGAGGGTTTTGTTATGAGTATAGTGTCTTTCTTTTGAAGGGCTGCCTTTAATATCTGCTTTATACTATCTCTTTTTATTTTTGGATATATGTCTTGCAGACTATCCAACCTAGCGCCTTTAACACTATCGTTTATTCTTTGCAATTCTTTTGCTCTTTTGTATTGAGCGTATAGCGTGTCTTTTTTGGTTTTTTCGATTTTTAACTTTTCTTCCACCTTTAAAAACAGTTTTTTGTATATATCCAGATCTGAGGCATAATAGGCATTACTTTGTGCAAATTGCAAACTATCTATATGGTGCTTGGAGTATAATATAGAGTCTAGTAACACTCCTTTGTTTACTATTATTCTATTATCAATGCTCCTAGCGGCATTAATCATGTAAGCGTCTACTAAAATAGAAACCATGGAGTCTTGAGCAATTAAATTTGCGGGCATCTGTGGCCGCTTTACATCTTGGCAAGCTGCTACAACAAACCCAAAGGCAAGTGCTATTAAAAAATGACGTCCATTTTTTAAAAACCCTGTGTGTTTGTTACGTAGCTTGTTTTTTAGTTTCATCTATTAAATGTTAAACGCTCTGCGTTTGTGATTTTTGCTATTTTACCGTTTTCATAAGCTAGGTGTCCATTGACAAAAGTATGGGTTACTCTAGCCCTAAAGGTAGTACCTTCAAAAGGAGACCAGCCACATTTATAGGCAATATTTTCTTTGGTAACGGTCCATGGAGCATTTGGATTTATCAAAACCAAATCTGCTTTGTAACCTTCTCTGATATATCCTCGATCTTTTATTTCAAATAAAATAGCAGGATTATGGGCTATCTTTTCTACTAATTTCTCTACTGTAATATATCCTTTACGGTGCATCTCAAAGAGTGCCTCTAAGGCGTGTTGTACTAGTGGTCCTCCAGAGGGGGCTTTGGTATAGACATTGTCTTTTTCCTCTAGCGTGTGTGGAGCATGATCTGTGGCTATCACATCTATACGGCCTTCATTGAGCGCTTTCCAAAGGCCTTCTCTGTCTTTTTTTGTTTTAACGGCTGGGTTCCACTTTATTTTAGATCCCTTTGACGCATAATCTTCGCTGGTAAACCAAAGATGATGCACACAAACTTCTGCCGTAATTTTTTTATCTTTTAATGGCTTTTTTTTATCAAAAAGCTTGGTTTCTTTTGCTGTTGAAAGATGAAAAACATGCAGTCTTGCTCCTGTTTTTTTAGCCAGAGCAATGGCCTGAGAAGAGGAAATATAACAGGCCTGTTCACTGCGTATTTCTGGATGCTTTTCCATTGGGATATCATCTCCATAGATAGCTATTGCTTGTTCTAGGTTTTTTTTAATCGTTGCTTCATCCTCACAATGCGTTGAGATGAGCAGATCTGTTTTACTGAAAATTTCTTCTAGTACCTTTGGATTATCCACGAGCATATTACCTGTAGAACTGCCCAGAAACAACTTAAGGCCAGCCACCTTGGTTTTATCTACTTTTAATATTTCAGATAAATTGTCATTGGTGCCACCAAACATAAAAGAATAATTAGCGTGCGCATCTTTGGCCGCTATAGCAAATTTTTCTTCTAATAAATCTATGGTTGTGGCTTGAGGTACCGTATTTGGCATTTCAATAAAAGAAGTGATTCCTCCCGCAACAGCAGCACGAGACTCTGTTTTAATTGTTGCCTTGTGGGTTAGTCCTGGCTCTCTAAAATGAACTTGATCATCTATCATCCCAGGAATGAGGTAAAATCCGTCTGCATCTATCACTTTGGTATCTGCATTTTTTACGCTAATAGAAGGTGCAATCTCTGCAATACGATCTGCCTCGATAAGAACATCACCACTGGTGATGGTTCCTTCATTTACTATTTGAGCATTCTTTATTAATACTGTACGCATTATATGTCTAATATTTTAAATATACTTTTCAATTTCATGGCAAGGACTCCAAAAATAGCCTCAGAAATAATTCCTTTGCTCATTTTTGATGTACCCTTGGTTCTGTCTGTAAAAATTACAGGCACTTCTTTTATTTTAAATTTACTGAGATAGGTTTTAAACTTCATTTCTATTTGAAATGCATAGCCAACAAACTTAATAGTATCAAGATTTATAGCCTCTAAAACATGACGCCTGTAGCAAATAAACCCAGCTGTGGTGTCATCAATTTTCATGCCCGTTATCCAGCGAACATATCTTGAAGCTCCCCAAGACAATAGTACTCTATTCATGGGCCAATTTACAACATTGACTCCCGTTACATAGCGAGAACCAATTACCATATCGCAATTTTCATTTTCGCAGGCACTGTAAAGTCTAAGAAGATCCTTGGGGTT
This sequence comes from Bacteroidota bacterium, assembly GCA_018656255.1. GTDB lineage: Bacteria > Bacteroidota > Bacteroidia > Flavobacteriales > Flavobacteriaceae > Patiriisocius. Next base: position 2,144 of record JABHYI010000062.1, on the reverse strand, counting down.
GTGAGAAAAATCTGCATCCATTTCAAAGATAAAGTCATAGTGCCTTTTTAAAGCCCATTTAAACCCTGCAATATAGGCGGTTCCTAGGCCCAGTTTTGAAGTTCTTTTTAATAAAAAAATGTTATCTGGATACTCTTTAATTAATTGCTCAACTTGTGCAGAGGTGCCATCTGGGGAGTTGTCATCTACCACAAGTATATCAAAGTCTCGTTGCAACAATATAATATCGCGCAACAATGGTTCAATATTCTCAATCTCATTATAGGTTGGTATTACAACCAATGCGTTAGACATACTACTTAAGTTAATATAACAAAGGTACTTTTTTTAAACCATATCTTACAGGTAAAAAAATGTATTTCCCGCCCTACTGATCTTGCACAATATGTTATCTTTAACCTAAAAAAAACTGTGCAGTATCTAGATAGAATTTATACATCACAAGACTGGATTACACTGCTTTTGTTATGCTGCATTATCATTACAACCGCAGTAAAGATAGCATACCCGCTTAGATTTCAAGAGTTTTTAAAGTTACCATTAAGCAATAAATACTTTTTTGTTTTTGGAAAAAACGACCCTATATACCACCTTTTTAATGTGTTATTATTTATACCTCAAGCCATTTGCGTTGCCTTACTACTGTACAAAGTTATCGCTTGGCAAAATCCAACAATGCTCTTAAATACTCCTTTTCTATTCGTCAAAATACTAGGAGTTGTTGTCGGGTTTGTGCTAACAAAGATTATCCTGGAAAAAACCATAGGAATCATCTTTAATATCGAAAACATCATACACCAATATGTGCATCAAAAATTAAGTTATAGAAACCTAATGAGTGTTTTGTTTTTAATTATGCTCTTTATAGTTGTATATGTTACCCCAATTAATAAAGATATAATGCTGGTATTTTGCCTATTAACTGTTGTTATAAACGCAATTGCATTATTTTACAGCTACAAAACCAACGGAAAATTAATAATAACGAACTTCTTTTATTTTATTTTGTATCTTTGCGCTCTGGAAATTTCGCCCTACATCATACTATATAAGGTATTTACGTAACTGGTTGAATTTTTATAAAGTGATGCTTATGAAAGTGAAAACTATATTAGTTTCTCAACCTGAACCAAAGGTAGAAAACTCCCCTTATTTTGATCTAATTGATAGGCAAAAGGTGAAAATAGATTTCATCCCTTTTATTCATGTAGAAGGTGTTTCTGGGAAACAAGTGCGATCTCAAAAAGTGGATCTTGCTAATTACACCGCTATCATTTTAACAAGCCGCAACGCTGTAGATCATTTCTTTAGAATTGCAGATGAACTTCGTTTTAAAGTGCCAGATACTATGAAGTATTTTTGCCAAAGTGAAGCTGTGGCCTATTACTTGCAAAAATATGTAGTGTACAGAAAACGAAAAATATATGTTGGTAAGAGAACTTTTACCGAGCTATCTCCACTAATAAAAAAATACAAAACAGAGAATTTCTTACTTCCTGCGAGCGATAAATTAAAACCTGAAGTGCCACGAGTTTTAAATGAATTGAACGTTCAATGGACAGAATCTGTTTTCTACAAAACAGTAGTTAGCGATTTGAGTAATCTTAGAAATGTGTATTACGACATCTTGGTTTTCTTTAGTCCAAGTGGTATTGAGTCTCTCTTTGAAAACTTTCCAGATTTCAAACAAAATGATACGCGTATCGCCGTATTTGGCAACACAACCGTAAAGGCATCTCTAGAAAAAGGATTGCGTGTAGATATTCAAGCTCCAACACCAGAAACTCCTTCAATGACTATGGCTCTTGAAAAATACATCAAACAGCAAAACAAAAAATAATACCTCATCACTTTGTGTTTTAGACAGCACGGTTCTTAGGTGTTTATAACACATAAAAAAATCCGATTTCAAAATTGAAATCGGATTTTTTTATAATATCACACTAGAAAACTACCCTTTCAACGGCGCTCCCTCTAGTATTTCTTTGCTAGCATACTCCTCAAATTGTTTGAAATTTGCTTTAAAAGATGCAGCCAGTTTGTGGGCTGTTTCATAATATCCTTTATCATTATTCCAGGTGCCTCTTGGGCTTAAAACCTCCGTTGGTACATTTGGACACACTCTTGGTTGGTTTAAACCAAAG
>JABHYI010000143.1 GCA_018656255.1 Bacteroidota bacterium | reverse complement strand
TTGAAGTCTTCTAAGGATAGTTCCGAAAAAGGTTTATTTACCAAATATCCTGAATTATTGATAAGCACATCAACATGCTTCCACCCTTTCTCTTTTAAAAAAGTTGGCACTTTTTTTATAGCATCGGGATCTGTAATATCACAAGAAAAGCAATGACAGTTGGTAATCTCTAGCCCAGATACTGGCGCTGCATTTCTTGAGAGAGCCAACACATTATGCCCAGCTTGAGCAAGTATGGCAACCATTTCATAGCCAATACCGCGAGAAGTACCTGTGATAATTATATTTTTCATAGTTATTTTTTAAAGGTCATGACAAATATATCTATTGTCAAAATAATACCTAAATATACAAAATCCCTGAGCCATCTATTTAAGATTTCTAAGGGATTTTAAAGATTTGAAAATTTCAGAAAAACTACACAAACATAGTTACTGGATTTTCTATATAATTACGCAATGTTTGTAAAAATTTGGCTCCAGTAGCTCCGTCAACGGTTCTGTGATCACAGGCTAGGGTCACTGTCATGGTATTACCTACAGCAAGTGCTCCATTTTTAACAACTGGCTTTTGTATAATTGCCCCCACAGATAAAATAGCCGAGTTTGGCGCATTTATAATAGAGGTAAATTCTTTAATGCCAAACATCCCTAGGTTACTTACCGTAAAGGTACTCCCATCCATCTCTTGTGGTGTAATTTTTTTGTTTCTTGCTTTGCCGGCCAACTCTTTTACATGCACACCTATTTGAGAGAAGCTCATTTGATCTGCAAATTTTAAAACAGGTACAAGTAGACCATCATCTACAGCAACGGCAACACCTACATGAATATGCTTTGCAATACGCATTAGCCCGTCTGTCCATTGGCTATTAACTTGTGGATGTTTTCTAAGGGCCATAGCACATGCTTTTACAATCATATCATTGTAGCTGATTTTAACATCTGGCGCACTGTTTATGGCAGCTCTTGATGCCATAGCGTTATCCATGTCAAGCTCAATGGTTAAATAGTAATGTGGTGCAGAGAATTTTGATTCACCCAAACGCTTTGCAATTGTTTTGCGCATTTGACTGTTTTTAATTTCTTCAAAACTTTCAACTCCAACTGGAGTATATTGCGCAATACCTGTTGCAGATGGCTGGTAATTTTCTATATCACTTTTTACGATACGACCATTTTCTCCAGACCCTTTTACAAGCTGCAGTGAAATACCCTTATCTGTTGCCATTTTTTTAGCAAGTGGTGAAGCAAATATTCTTTGTGATGAGGAATTTGTAGACGCAACTTCTGTTACCACTTGAGTAATAGGTGCCGCTACAGGTGTCTCTTTTACTGGAGCTGGTGCTGACACTGGTGTTACATCTGGCGCCGCTTTTGTAGTCTGAGAGATACCAGAAACATCTGTTCCTGCAGGCCCAACAATTGCCAACAAAGCATCAACTAAAGCAGTTTCACCCTCTTGAATTCCTATTTTTAAGAGTGTTCCTGTATAGAAAGACTCAAATTCCATAGTTGCTTTATCTGTCTCAATTTCAGCAAGAATGTCACCTTCCTGGATACTGTCTCCCTCTTTCTTAAGCCATGTTGCCACAGTTCCTTCTTCCATAGTATCACTAAGCCTTGGCATGGTAATAACCTCAACACCTTCTGGAATTGCAGCCGCCTCAGTGGTAGGTGCAACCTCCTTTGTTTGTTGGGTATCTTGATGAGATACTGTATCTGGAGCAGTTTGTGACGAACTAGGGTTAAGGTGCATAGAAATGTCTTCTCCTTTTTCACCAATAATTGCCAATAGCGCATCCACATTGGCTGTTTCTCCTTCTGCAATACCTATATGCAAGAGTGTTCCTTCATGAAAAGATTCAAACTCCATCGTGGCTTTATCTGTCTCAATTTCGGCAAGAATATCACCCTCGCCTACTGTATCACCAACACTTTTTAGCCATGATGCTACCGTTCCTTCTTCCATGGTGTCGCTTAGTCGCGGCATTGTAATTATTGTTGCCATAGCTTATAATTTATGGGGTGTAAATGGATAATTTTCTTGGTCATATACAACATCATACATGACACTTTTTTCTGGATATGGAGAATCTTCAGCAAATTTCTCACACTCACTAACCATCTCTTTTACCTTTTTATTAATCTTTTCGATGTCCTGTTCTGTTGCCCATTTATTTTCATAAATGTTATGAAGCACATAATCTATAGGATCTTCTTCTTGCTTTTTTGCAACTTCTGTCTTGGTGCGGTAGTGCTGTGCATCACTCATAGAGTGACCTCTGTAGCGGTAAGTTCTAATCTCTAAAAAGGTAGGTCCTTCTCCTCTTCTTGCACGCTCCATAGCCTCATCCATTTCTTTAGCAACAACATCTGGCTTCATACCATCAACTGGCTTACAAGGCATCTCGTACCCTAAACCAAGTTTCCAGATATCTGTATGGTTGGCAGCTCTCTCTACAGATGTACCCATGGCATATCCGTTATTTTCACAACAAAAAACCACTGGTAATTTCCAGAGCATTGCCATATTAAAGGTTTCATGTAAAGAACCTTGACGTACTGCGCCATCACCCATGTAACATAGCGTAACAGCATTATCTCCTTTGTATTTATCTGCAAAAGCAAGACCTGCTCCTAGAGGTATTTGTCCTCCAACAATACCATGACCTCCATAAAACCGATGTTCTTTAGAGAAGATATGCATTGAACCCCCAAGACCTTGAGAAGTTCCAGTTGCTTTACCATACAGCTCTGCCATTACCCTTTTAGGGTCAACACCCATACCAATAGGTTGTACATGGTTACGGTATGCTGTAATCATCTTATCTTTGGTTAAGTCCATGGCGTGTAATGCGCCGGCCAAAACAGCTTCTTGACCGTTGTATAAATGGAGAAACCCTCGTACTTTCTGATTGATGTATACCTGCGCTAGTTTGTCTTCAAACTTGCGCCAAAAAAGCATGTTTTCATACCAAGCTAGGTAGGTTTTTTTGGTGATTTTTTTCATACGTATTTTGTATTATTTTCTTTGCAAACTATAACAGTAAAGCAACAGCAAAAATAACACATTAAATACTTATACAAAAGCAGTAAAAGTCTTAAAAAATGTTTGAAGAGTTAAAACTTTTAAAAAGTTACTTTAGAAACGAGCTGTCAAAAATTAAAGGCAACAAATCTTTTACAGAATTAGCCCTTACAACTTGCCCTGTTTCGCCCATAAAATAAACTTTTATTGGCTCTTCTTGATTAACCTCATACTCTGCCAATGCCTGTCTACATGACCCGCAAGGAGGTGTTGGGATAAGCACCGTGTGGTGCAAGGACCGAACTGTTATAGCAATGTTTTTAATAGCCACACCTGGGTAGGTAGCTCCGGCATAAAAAACAGCTACACGCTCTGCGCAAAGTCCAGAGGGATAGGCGGCGTTTTCCTGGTTATTACCCTGAACAATAACACCATTGGCTAATTCTATAGAAGACCCAACCATAAAAGAAGAGTACGGAGCATAGGCCCGATCTCTAGCCTGCATTGCTGATTGCATTAATTCCTGTATTGCAACGGGTAGCATTTCAACACTATCGTATACATCTAATGTAATAGAAATATCAAGTTTTTTCAAAAGTAATTTTCTTTTAGGTTATGTGAAGATACATTAATTGAATCTTGTTTAAAATACAAATTCCAAATTCATGATTGAATTTGGAATTTGTATGATAATTTTTAAGCGCTAGAAGTATTAGTATTCATCATACTGCTCTCCAAAATTAAAGGTAAGACCAAAGCGAAGGGTTCCTTCTAATGGGCTTATTACCTGTGATGTTGAAAACAAGTAAGACAAATCAATATTTATAGAAGTATATTTAAATCCAGCACCAAGGGTTGCAAATTTACGCGATCCTTTTTCATCACTTTCGTTAAAGTAACCAACTCTAAATGCGAATGAGTCTTGATAGGTATACTCGGCGCCAAGAGCCCAAGTAAATTCTTTTAATTCTTCACCAAAGCCATCAGGGGCATCTCCAAAAGAAGAAAACACACCACTCACAAAACTTTCGTTGTAGTAATCATCTTGGCTGTTAATGGTGCCATCTTCATTGGAGTCACTAGGTGTTGGAACCAGTAATTTATTTACCTCTACAAGGGCAGAAACTTTATTGTATTGATCTAAAATAAAATCAAAACCACCACCCAAAGCCATATTGGTAGGAATATTATTTTCTTGACCCGTTTCATCATACTTTAATTTAGGCCCAATGTTTGAAAAATTAAAACCAGCCCTCCAACGTCCATCAAAACTATCATAAGGAATCTCTTCACTTTGATAATATCCAGCAATATCTACAGCAAATGTGTTGGCTGCACTTGCGTCTTCTATTGCAGTTTGAAGTTTTAAATCACTTCTTATGTATCTACCAGCTACTGCCATAGAAAAACGCTCACTGAGTTTCAAAGAGTAGGATAAATCAAATAACAATTCATTTGGTTTTACAAGCAGAGGCTCTTGATCTGCAGTTTCCCGTAGCTCTATTTCTCCGTTAGAGAAATATCTAAAAGATGCAGCAACTGCACTTCTTTCATTTAATCTATTGTAATAGGTAATGTTACCCAAAAATATATCGTTTACCAATTTACTCAAATATGGGGTATAGGTTACCCCTATGCCTTGCTTGTCTTTAGCAAAGGCATACTTTGCCGGATTCCATTGTTGAGAAAAAGCATCTGGCGCGCTTGAAACACCAATATCTCCCATACCGGAAGATCTAGCATCTCCTGCAATTAACATAAATGGAACTCCTGTTGTAATAACACGTTGGTCAATATTTGATGTATCTTCCTGAGCAAAACCCTTAAAGGTTACCAGGGCCATCAATAGAAATACTAATACGTTCTTCATGAGGTGAAAAAATTTTAACAAATATAATTTTAATTTTTAAAGGATGACCAATTTTTCAAATTTTTCGGTCTGCTGGTTAGTTAACGTAGATTTCACAGTTATCTTATATACATAGACACCTTTTGCTATCTTTTGCCCAAAATTATCAAGTCCATCCCAAGTAATGCTCCTGGATAAAAAACCATCTGTATTTACCAATTGGTTTTGTGTCCAAACCACTTTTCCAGTTACTGTAAAAACTTGTACTTGGACCTCTAGAGGTTCAAAAGGTCTATTGTGATTAAACCAAAACTCTGTGTAATTAACAAAAGGATTAGGGTAATTAAGCACACGAGTAATCTCTAAAACATCATTGCCCGCAACTCTAAATTCAATATCTTGGGTTGATGAGTTGTTATAAGTATCCCAAGCTTTTACAGATAAAGTGTGCAGCCCATCTTCAAGATCTCTTAGTTTAAAACTTGCGGTACCTTTGGTGTAATTATCTACATCGGCCTGGTAGTAATCATTGAGTTTAAAAGGGTTTGCCTGGTCCCCATCCAAAACAGCAATTAAATCATGTCCAATACCACTAGCTGTATTAATACCATTGGCGTCTTCAAGTTTTACAATTAAATTAGGAGCGTCATTGGTCACTCCTCCAGAGATGAAATTTTCATCATTCATAAACAGTTCAATGATAGGTCCTGTGGTATCTGTTCCAGCATTTGCATTAAGACCACCTACCTTTATATCTAGATTAAAGCCATTGTTGTCTCTTAGTAAGCCGTTTTGTTTAGAATAAAAACTAACCTTACCATTACCCACTGGTATTTGCACATCACGAGGCACGATAAAATCAAACTCGAATTGGCCATTACTTACACTGGCCTGACCACTAAATATAGTCTCTCCAAGGGTAGAAAAATTAAGTATTGCTAACTCGCCACCTACTTGGGTGCCATCATTACCTAGTGTTTGGCGCGCTATACGCTTATCAAATACCTTTGCCTCTAGAACACCATTATAGTTTACAGCTACAGACCCATCTGCGTTTAAAACTTGACCACCAAGGGTTACATAACCTAGGCCTTGCAATACATCTGATGTGCTAGAAATTGGAACACCATTAATGGTGGTTAAACGAATGTCTTTCTTTGGAAATGCCAAGGGTAATGCTGGGTCTCCAATATAAAAAACCACACGCCTGTTTTCATTACTGCCAGGAAGATCGTTTTTTGCTTTTCTAAGCCCAACTGCTGGCACATCAGGAACTTCTTCTCCGATACCAAAAATTTCGTCTGCCAAGAGATCATTAAGATCTGCGCCAACCTGCACGCCAATAGAACGCGTGGTTGTAATGAGTGATATAGCACCCCCTTCTTTATTCCAATAGGTGAGTTCTCCTGCGGTAATTCTGGAGGGCAAATCAAACTTTGTAAACTCACAAGTAACCGTGACCACCATAGGTAAGGTATTGGGGTTTCTCAGAGAAGTTGCGGTCTCTTTGGTATAAATAAACTCTTTGGCAAGACCATCTTCACCTCCGTGGCCAAAATAATTTACAATAAGCGCACCAACTTCAATATCGTTTTTTAATGCAGCATTTACATCTGGATATCTATTTCCACCAGCAGATGTTTGCTGCTCATAGGCATCCATGTAAATTTTCTTAACATTCACAAAAGGCTTCTCTAGGGTGATTCTGTCAGACAATTCGTTTAAAGTTACTTGTAGCTTATTAAACTCCCAATCTATATCAACATCATCAGAAACCATGATAATATTATTTCTCCAATTTCCATAAGATGCTTGTTTCTCATAATTTACAATCTTATCTATCATAGCATTGGCAAGTGTTACATCGTCTGCTAAAATTCTACCAAAAGCAACGTCCACCTTCTCATTAGACCCCATAAGGCCTTCGTCATTTCCGTTGGAAGGATCTGCGCCCATCATGCCGAAAAAATCGTCAGACATATAACTTGTCCAGGTACTAGAACTAAACAGTGTATGAAATGTAGGAACTACCATATTATTACCAGGCAATCTATTTTTATAATCAATAGAGGAATCACCCAAAATACCTACGTACTTAATTCTGTTTTCTGGCGCCGATGCATTTTCATAAATATAGCGCACTAAATTCCTGATAGCCCCAATATCTTGCTTTCCGCTGCTAAACTCTTGGTAAATTTTATCCAGGGTAACAACCTTAACCTTAAGACCCCTTTGAGCTATGTGATATTGAGCTAGCCTCTGGGCTGGTTGCAGTAAAAAGGGCGCCGTAATAATTAAATAATCTATATCCTGGAAATTTCCATCTTCGCCCTGAAAAATGGTGCCTTTAATATTTTGATTTTGCACACTAGAGTCTGAAACCGATACAGGTGTGTAATAATCTTGGGGAGAAACAGCAACATATTCTCTAAGTGATCCCAGTTCTGCTTTAAAAGTGAGTGTGTTTAAGGCCTCATTATTTGCTTTTGCAGCAATAGCAGTTGTATTTGTTACATCCCAAACTTGTGATATTTGGGAAGCACTAGCAATGCTATATTCGCCTATCCCAAAATTTGTAGCAGCTAGATTATACCTAAATGAAAACTGCTCACTACCCGCAATTAATTGACGCTCTGCTCCAACACGTATATAATCAAGATACCCTATACTAGAGGGGTTACTACCATTATTGTAAAGCAAGTTAACTGTAACGGTCTCACCACTAGCAGGTACAATGTAAGGGGCGGAGTTTTGGCTTGACGACCTGTAGGAAAGCAGCGTTGAACCAGAGATAGTTCCAAAATTAATTGGGTCTATGGCCGTACCATTTAATGAAACTGCCATCGATGTTGCACTCTCGGAAGCAGAAGCTACATTTATATTTACTTCAACATCAGACCCTATCACAATATTAGGGAACTCGAAGGCATAGCTTTGATCATCCTGGATATCAAACCTATTTCCAAACCATCTGCGCCCTACCTTTGCAGGACTAAAATCATCCACTTCATGAAATTGGTAATCGTTAAATGTTGTAATTGCATCACCAGGGCCAGTGGGTTCATTTAAAGGAGAAATCCTCAGACCTGGATCACCACCATAAGTAATATAATAAAACGCCTGATCACTGTAGGGGTTAATGTGCGTATCATTTTCTTTATCATACCCAAGGGTGCTAATACCATAAAATAAAATTTGATCTGTGGCATCAAAAGAGCCATCCTCTTGCCCTATAACTTGTATGGAATTTTGGGGCAAATCAAAAAGAGTGTTGTTTTTGGAGTTAAGTAGTGGAAGTGGCTTACCTCCATGGCCATAAATTTTAATACTTCGAGGATCTACAGTAGCAGTATTGATTCCTAAATTATCTAAAAACCCTTTTGTGATAAGATGTACTCCCGTTTTTTCGACTTTAAACTTATACCAATCTCCTGTGGCTAGCACAGAATTAGAAATAGGAATAGTTAAGCTTTTGGAATTGGTATTTTGGAAGTATTTGTAAGAAAGGGAAAAAGAACGCACTTTTTTTATTTGCCCATCTAGATTTACTAGGGGCGATAGAGATACTATGGTATAGATTTGATCTCTCCCTTTTTTACTTGTAATTTTTGATTGGAGTCTTTTTGGTATATCTGAAATGGAAACCAGCTCAAGCTCTTTAGAGGAAACAGCATCATATGCAACATCAGTGACCTTCAAAGTGGCTGGATTTGCAAAACCAGTGTCTTTCCACTGCTGAGAAAAATCTATAG
>JABHYI010000063.1 GCA_018656255.1 Bacteroidota bacterium | reverse complement strand
TTTTTTTAACTCACGAATTATTATGCGCACTCGCTTCTTTCGTGCTTCTAAAAGCTTCTTTTTCATACTATTGCAATGTCATTTCGAGCCGCTTCTGGTGGCGAAAAATCTGTAATCTCTAATTTCTACAGAGATCCTTCACTAATCACTCAGGATGACGAACTTCATGATTCACGCTTCGATTGCTCCCAGATTTCTCGTCAGATGCCTCCTCGAAATGACAAAAAACAAGTGATCATTCTCTTTTTAAACGGCTCACCACATGAGCCGTTTATTTTTAACCCCCTCTTTGCATAAGAGGGGGTTAGGCGGAGTTTTATCTATACCACCCCTTACTCCCCTCCTTCTAAAGGAGGGGACAAAAAACATTACTGCATATTTAATCCCAGGCCAGTAAGATCCGCTTTAAGCTGTTCGGTAGTTTTATATACAACACCTTTTATTCCAAGTGCTGCCGCTAGTTCTACAGAGGTTTTGTCGTCGTCTATAAATAATACATCTTGTGGCTGAACATTATAGTCTTGCATTACCTTTTTAAATGCTTCTTCTGTTGCTTTGGTAAACCCAGTTTCGGAAGAAAAATAGAGTTTATCGAACATTTGTAACGAAGGGAACGACTGTCGAACCCATGCTGCTCTTTCCATAAAATTATCTGAAAGCACAACCGCTAACCCAGCCTGAGTTTTAAGTTTTTTTGCTATCTCGAAATTAGCCACAACCTCTTTGGTTCCTTCTTTTTCAAACCATAACTTAAAAAATTCATCGCCGCCTATCTTTAACCCCCAGGTCGCTAAATGAGGCTCCCAAATAGGAAACGAAGGTTTATTAGCAGCTAATGCGCTCATTACCTCGCCTCGTAAAACACTTAAAAACTCTGCATGCGATACTCCATGTTCTTTTTCTAAGTAGTCACTAAAATAAACACCTTCGAGTAAAAAGCCATCTAAATCACAAATAACGAGTTTAAACATAGAATAAAAATAATGTTACTACCAAATAGCAAGAATTCCTCCCATCAATGCCAACGAAAGAATCGAATAGACGGTATTTAAAAGATATAATTTATGAGGTCTGCCTTCCCACAAATAATGCGCTAACCCGGTAGTAGCCACAAACCCTATACCAATCCATAAACCGACTTGTAATCCCGACACAAAGGTTGCAGCGTTCAAATATTGAACAAAATGAGCCAGCACATACGCTAACACAACAGCAGAAACAAGCGAAATAATATAATTTTTTGTCTGGTTAGCATTTTTAGCATCTTCCATTGTTTTGCCTGTTAAAGCCATCCATGTTTTCCCAAATACAACTGGTGAATACCAAAAGGCTCCAATCACCATATGGAGTACTGCGGCTGCAAGAACAGCCCATAGATTAATATCTGCTTGTGGCATATGTTTTTGTGTTAATTAATTACCTGACCATATTTACTTAATAATACAATTACAAGAATTACAAATAATAAAACTGCCGGTGGAATAGCAATCCCGGCGATAGCAAGCCCTTTTCCTTTTAAATGAGGATGGTTTTTTATTTCTACTAAAGCAATAATCCCAAATATTATTCCCAAAAGCGGCATTACAAATGCAAATATTAACGCAAGAATAGCCCAGACAGATGTACCCATTGGATCTGCGGTAGGAGCCTGAACTGGTTTTGAGGGTTGTTGATCCATAAAAAATACTTTGTTTTAATTTTGGAGTGCTTCTATTCCTGGAAGGGTACCGTTTTCTATAAACTCGAGCATGGCACCTCCGCCAGTTGAAATATGAGTAATAGTATCTAAATATTCTTTTTTAGATACTGCTGCCAATGTATCTCCACCTCCAATGATTGATAAAACATCTTTATTCTGTGCTATGGCATAATAAATAAAGTCTGTTCCTCTTCCAAATACAGGATTTTCGAAATATCCAACTGGACCGCTCCAAATAATTGTTTTTGCTTTTGCAATAATAGATCCAAATTGAGCTGTTGTCTCTGGTCCGATATCGAGAATAGTACCATCCTTAGGAACTTCTTCTACTTTTACTACATCGCCACCTTCTTTAGAATTATCTGGTTCTCCCAAAATAACATCTTGAGGCAAAACAACAGCAGTGTCTTTCTGAGCTGCTTCGAACAAAATTCTTCGTGCGTTCTCTATTTCTTCGTATTCAACTAAACTATTACCTATTTCAAATCCTTGGGCAGCTAAAAAGTTATTTGCAACTCCGCCACCTACTAACAAATAATCTGCCATGTTGAGCA
>JABHYI010000121.1 GCA_018656255.1 Bacteroidota bacterium | reverse complement strand
GTTTTATTTTTTTGAGTCAATATTAACTATTTTTATAAAAAATAGTTAAGACATGCATTTACTTTCAAAAATTGGTTTAGCCGCTTTCGCGGTAGTTATTTGTGGGCTTTTTATTCAGGCTATTCAATCTCCTGAAGTTGCTAGCCAAACTACAGAAATCGCTACTTCAGCTGAGCAGCAAAGTTCACAAACCTTGCGTGTAGAGGCTCTTGATATCCCAGATGTTATGACCTTTGCAGGAGAGCGTGTTCCTCTGCAAGATACCGATGTAAGAGAGCGTCTAGATAGAGAGATTCATGTAAATACCTATTGGCATTCTAATATGCTATTAATGATAAAAAAGGCCAATCGGTTTTTCTCAGAGATAGAGCCTCTTTTAAAGAAATACAACCTTCCTGATGATTTTAAATATTTGGCAGTAGCAGAGAGTGGTTTAGATAATGTTACCTCTCATGCGGGAGCCTCTGGCTTTTGGCAATTCATGAAAGCAACTGGAAAAGAGTATGGCCTAGAGATTAATAATTACGTAGATGAGCGTTATAACTTAGAATTAGCCACTAAAGTTGCGGCCCAGTATCTAATTAACTCTAAAGAGTTGTTTGGTAGCTGGACAACCGCTGCTGCAGCATACAATGCTGGTAATGCCGGGATCACTAAGCAAATGAAGCGTCAAGATGCTACTGATTATTATAGTTTGTTGTTAAATAGTGAAACGGGCAGGTATGTTTTTAGAATTTTAGCCTTTAAAGAAATACTAAGTAATCCAGAGAAATATGGTTTTTATGTAGACCAGCAAGACCTCTACCAGGCCATACCCACAAAGACAATTATTATAGAAACTCCAATTGAAGATTTTGCAAAATTCGCAAAACAGCAGGGTATTAATTATAAGATTTTAAAGATACACAACCCTTGGCTGCGTGATACCTATTTAAAAAATGCATCTGGAAAAGCATACAGCATAAAGATTCCAATACCTGGGTATTATGTTTTAGATTAGTGCTTTAGATGTTTATATTTAATTTTTGAAGAGGACTTAACGTCTCCCTCCACGACCAGATCTTCCGCCTCCAAATTGTTGCTTTGGTTGTCCAGAGCGTTTCATTTGGTCTTTCATCATTTTTATTTGATCTTCCATCATGTTTTGTTTGTCCAACTTTTTTGCTTCAGAAAGAAGTATTTCGGCTTCACGTTTTCTATTTTTAGACATGGCAATACCGGCTAGGTTTAATTTGGTCATCGCCATATCTGTATCCATCGATAAGCCAAGTGCTACAGCTTTTTTAAAATATTTTTCTGCTTCATTCATGTTGGTTTGTGAAACCATGAGTCCGTTCAGGTAATTATAATACCCTTGTTGCTTAGTAACTAATGATGCTTCTGGATTTTTGATTTTATCAAGCCATTTTTTAGCGCCAGGAAAATCTTGTTTGCGTAATCTTAGGAAGGATAAAAGAATGATTTCATTTTTGAAATACAAGAATACAAATATAGATGCCAGAAGTATAAACATAATTCCGTTACCTATGTAAGATTCTATAAATTGCCAAACAGCAGTCCCTACGAGAAGTGCTGTAATAATTAGTTTTAAATTTTTATGGAACATATCGCCTTTATTTTAAGGTCAACAAAGGTAATGAAAACAATTAAAAATATTTCACATTTTGATGTTTGACGTTTAAAAAAAGATTGTATCTTTGCAGCCGCATACACAGTATATATTGTTGTGTAGACAATGCAGAGCATTAATTAATAAGGATTTCAAGACGATTAATATAATATACCATGAGTAAAAGAACATTTCAGCCATCAAAAAGAAAGAGAAGAAACAAGCACGGTTTTAGAGAGCGTATGGCATCTGTAAGCGGTAGAAAAGTATTAGCTTCTCGTAGAGCAAAAGGAAGAAAGAAAATTTCTGTTTCTTCAGAAACTCGTCACAAAAAATAAATGTTGATAAGTAATAAATAAAAGGTGTTGTTTTTATAAGCAACACCTTTTTTTTATACCCCATTGAATCGTAATTTTGAAACAGTAAAAAATTTTGTTACCATGCCAAAAAACAACGCACTTAAATCTATTTTAATCATTGGATCTGGCCCAATAGTTATTGGACAAGCCTGTGAGTTTGATTACTCTGGATCTCAAGCCCTTAGATCTCTGAGAGAGGATGGAATTGAAACCATTTTAATAAACTCAAATCCTGCAACTATCATGACAGATCCTACCATGGCAGATCATGTGTACTTGTTGCCACTTAATACAAAATCTATCCTTCAGATTTTAAAAGAGCATCCACAAATTGATGCTGTACTTCCTACTATGGGTGGTCAAACAGCTTTAAACTTGGCGATAGAGGCAGACGAAAAAGGTATTTGGAAGGATCATGGTGTAGAGATTATTGGTGTAGATATTGACGCTATCAATATCACAGAAGATAGAGAGAAATTTAGAATTTTAATGGATGAAATTGGGGTTGGTATGGCACCTCAAGCAACTGCAACATCTTACCTACAGGGTAAGGAAATTGCACAAGAGTATGGATTTCCACTTGTTATTAGAGCCTCATATACTTTGGGTGGAGCTGGAGCTTCTATTGTTTACAAAGAGGAAGATTTTGATGATTTATTACGCCATGGTTTGGAGGTTTCTCCAATACACGAGGTAATGATAGACAAAGCCATGATGGGCTGGAAGGAATATGAGCTAGAATTACTACGTGACAGAAATGACAACGTAGTTATTATTTGTGCTATAGAAAATATGGACCCTATGGGGATTCACACCGGAGATTCTATTACCGTTGCACCAGCAATGACTTTGAGTGATAAAACTTATCAACGCATGCGTGATATGGCTATACACATGATGCGCAGTATTGGTGATTTTGCAGGTGGATGTAATGTGCAGTTTGCCGTAAGCCCAGATGATAAAGAAGAAATAATTGCCATAGAAATTAATCCTCGTGTCTCTAGATCTTCTGCTTTGGCCTCTAAGGCAACAGGATATCCTATTGCCAAAATCGCATCAAAGCTAGCCATTGGTTACCATCTTGATGAGTTGGATAATCAAATCACAAAATCTACTTCTGCACTTTTTGAGCCGACGCTAGATTATGTAATAGTAAAAATACCACGTTGGAACTTCGATAAATTTGAAGGAAGTGATAGAACTCTTGGCCTGCAAATGAAATCTGTAGGAGAAGTAATGGGTATTGGCCGTAGTTTCCAGGAGGCCTTGCACAAGGCAACACAGTCTCTAGAGATTAAGCGAAATGGCTTGGGTGCAGATGGAAAAAGCTATACCAACTATGAACAAATCCTAGATAAATTAAAAAATGCAAGTTGGGATCGTGTTTTTGTTATTTATGATGCCATTCAGATGGGAATACCTCTGAGCCGCATACATGAAATTACAAAAATAGACATGTGGTTTTTAAAGCAGTATGAAGAGCTGTATCTATTAGAAAAAGAAATTTCTAGCTTCACGCTAGATACTCTGCCAAGAGAGCTTTTATTGGAAGCAAAACAAAAAGGGTATGGAGACAGGCAAATAGCTCATATGCTTAAATGCCTAGAGAGCCAAGTATACAATAAGCGTGAAGAACTAAATATACAGCGTGTGTATAAACTCGTGGACACCTGCGCTGCAGAGTTTAAAGCACAGACACCCTATTATTACTCTACTTTCGAGAATAGCATAGAACTCCCTGATGGAAGCACCTATGTAGAAAACGATAGTATTGTTACAGAAAAAAAGAAAATTATAGTCCTAGGTTCTGGCCCAAATAGAATTGGGCAAGGTATTGAGTTTGATTACTGTTGTGTTCACGGAATATTAGCTGCCTCTGAAATAGGCTATGAAACCATCATGATTAACTGTAATCCAGAAACTGTTTCTACAGATTTTGATGTGGCAGATAAATTATACTTTGAACCAGTTTTCTGGGAGCATATTTATGATATTATTCGTCATGAAAAACCAGAAGGTGTTATTGTACAACTAGGAGGGCAAACTGCCTTAAAATTGGCAGAAAAGCTGGAGCGTTACGGCGTTAAAATTCTTGGAACAAGCTTCCAAGCA
This sequence comes from Bacteroidota bacterium, assembly GCA_018656255.1. Lineage (GTDB taxonomy): Bacteria > Bacteroidota > Bacteroidia > Flavobacteriales > Flavobacteriaceae > Patiriisocius. The sequence continues at coordinate 2,337 of JABHYI010000121.1, read as the reverse complement.
CTAGATTTGGCAGAAGACAGAGGGAGTTTCTCAACTATATTAAAAGATTTGGAAATTCCTTACCCAGAGTTTGGTGTAGCAGAAACCACAGATGAAGCCCTAGCCCTTGCAGATCAACTAGATTTTCCACTTTTAATTAGACCTTCATACGTACTAGGAGGTCAGGGTATGAAAATTGTTATCAATAAACAAGAATTAGAAGAACACGTAGTAGATTTACTTCGTAAGATACCAAACAACAAACTCCTTTTAGATCATTACCTAGACGGAGCAATAGAGGCAGAGGCAGATGCAATTTGTGATGGCGAAGATGTGTATATTATTGGTATGATGGAGCATATAGAGCCTTGTGGTATCCACTCCGGGGATTCTAATGCAACACTACCGCCTTTTGATTTGAGTAAAGATGTCATGCAACAAATTAAAGATCACACGGTAAAAATTGCCAAAGCGCTCAATACCGTAGGATTAATAAACATACAATTTGCAGTTAAAGATGATGTGGTGTACATCATTGAGGCCAATCCAAGAGCCTCTAGGACCGTTCCTTTTATAGCTAAAGCCTACGGAGAACCTTATGTTAATTATGCAACCAAAGTAATGCTAGGACACAGCAAGGTAAAAGATTTTGATTTTAAACCCTCACTAAATGGGTATGCTATTAAGCAGCCAGTATTTAGTTTTAATAAATTTCCGAATGTAAACAAACAACTAGGACCAGAGATGAAAAGTACTGGAGAGAGTATCTTGTTTATTGATGATTTAGAAGATGATCAGTTTTATGATTTGTATTCTAGAAGGAAAATGTATTTAAGTAAGTAATCAGTTACTTTCAAAAAGTAAAAGCCTATACAAACTGTTTAATGTTTGTATAGGCTTTTTTAGTTTCACGTATATGGGTGTAAATGATGATACTTACTTTATGAGTTGTGCTCACTGAAGATATACTTCAGCTTTTTACATATATTTGTTTTATTGATATGCTAAAATATATATTCCTTTTACTTTTTTGCTGCGCTAGCGGGTTTTCGCAATCTATCCATGATTTTGCTAAAAATGGAGACTTGCAAGCTATACAGGCACTAGATATTGAGGATCAAGAAGTGTTTAATCTTCAAAATGAGAATGGTTATTCTCCACTAATGCTTGCAGCATATTATAACAAGACAGATATTATTTTGTATCTTTTAAAAAATAAAGCAGCTATTAATGCTATAAGCCCATACGGGACAGCTCTTATGGCAGCTGTTTTTAAGGGGCATAAACAGTCAGTATTGCTTTTGTTACAACAAGGTGCAGATCCTAATATCCCGGATGAGAACAAAGCCACTGCGCTTCAAATGTCTGCCTTGTTTAACCACAATGATATAGCCAAATATCTTTTAAAATATGGAGCAGATGTAAATGCAAAAGATTTTAGAGGAAACAAAGCCCTTGACTATGCTATTTTAAAACAAAATGAAACTATTATTAAACTTTTAAACACATACAAATGAAAAAAATTACTTTATTAGCAGCATTACTACTTACTTGTCTTGCTCAAGCACAAATTACAACTGGAAACATTTCTCTTTCTGGTTCTTACTCTGTTAGTCTTGAAGTTAGTGATACAGATGTATTAATTACAATGATTGGAGATGAAAATAGATGGATGGGCCTTGGCTTTGGAGTCTCTTCTATGACCGCTGGTGGTGATGTTGTAAGTTTTGACAGTACCGGATTTAATGACAGAGCATTTTTGGGTATTGGACAATCCCCTCAGTTAGACACTCAAGATTGGACACTACTATCAAATGACGTGTCAGGCGGTGTTAGAACTGTTGTGGCTTCCAGAGACCTCTCTGGTAGTGATAGCACAGATTTTACCTTTGACCCAAATGCAGATTCTCTAGATATCGTATGGGCTAATGGGGTGACAGGAAATTTTCAAAACCATGGATCTAGTAACAGAGGGTCAACTACGGTAGCATTTTCTCTAGGAATAAATGGTATGGAAACTCAAGCAATTTCTTTATTTCCTGTGCCAGCAAATGACGTTTTAAGTGTGAGTCTTCAAAACGTTATGTTAGACAACACAACTATCGATATATACTCTGCCCTAGGCGCCTTGGTTTTAAGCCAAGCTATAGATCATAAAAGTAGCGTATTAGATGTTAGTAACTTAGCAAAAGGAATATATGTTGTTAAAGTTACTGCATCAAGCGGCGTTCTAACAACTCGCTTTATTAAAGAGTAGTTTACACATATTTATAACTTAAAAAAAGTCTCGATATATTCGAGACTTTTTTTGTGATCATTTGTAGAGGTTAACATGCTAATCCTTGTAATTACAAGAGT
>JABHYI010000066.1 GCA_018656255.1 Bacteroidota bacterium | reverse complement strand
TACAGGCAAGGCAGGAAAACCAGCTTGGGCAAACTCCTGGGTGGCATGATACGTGACAGTAACATCTGGATTACCACCGGTGATAATCTCATTATAACTGTTTAAATCAAACTCCGTAATACCATCAGCAATCTCATCATCACACGCTTCAATCTCCGGAATAACATTAAATGAAGGAGTCTCTCCTATAATCAAATCAAACTGTCCTATAGTAACACACAAAACATCATTAGAAATATCGCCATCCTCATAATTTACAGCGCGAACCCAAATAGTAGCTGATGGACTTACATACCCCGTAGCAGGGGTGATAGGAAACAACCCAGCTTCTGCATCTGCAAAACTCTCATGGTAGGTTAAGGTAACATCTACCAAAGAATTTAAAATCTCAGCATCCTTGCTCGTTAAATCAAAAGTCTCAATACCGTTACCGTCCAAATCACACACAAAATAATCAGTAATTGGATCTGTGATAGCAGGAGCATCATTAACCTGCAACTCTAACGCTACGATGTTAGAACAATCTGTGGCATTTATATTATCTACCCTTGCATATACAACTTGGAAACCAAGCACCGTGTTAATAAATGCATCTGCAGGAGCAATAGCAGGAGTTCCTGCAAGAGCCTGGGCAAAAGTAATGTAGTAAGACACCACTGCATCTGGATTACCACCGGTAATCTCCAAATCTTTAGTCGTTAAATCAAAGGTGCCAAAACCATCGTTGGGTAACGCGTCACAAATGTTATACTTGGTTGGGGTAATAGCGGTAGCCGCTAAATAAATAGTAATATCAAAGCTTCCTGTATCAAAACAAAGCTGGTCAAAAACACTTTCTATACGCACAAAAATAGTCTCAACAGGTCCAGTTACATTGTAAATTCCTGGCAGTGGGTTTACATCTGTATTAGCATCTTCAAGGGTGTTGTGATAGGTAATATCATACAGCAGAGGATCAAGACCATTGAGAACCTCAATATCTTTAAGATCTGGTAAATTAACAGCAACTATACCGCTGGAGTCACCATCACAAAATCCTTCATCAGTAAGTTCCGCTACAAGAGGTTGGGAATAATTAATTGTAAAATCTTCTAAAGCAAAACATATTCCGCCTAAATCTTCTATACGCACAAAAATTGTTTGTAAGGGTGGTGCGGTAATTAGAAAGGCATTGGGCGTAAGAATTTCATTTACACCTGCTTGAGAGTCTGTGAAATCTTCATAGTATTTTACTGTAAACAAAATAGGGTCTTGAGCGCCCAAAACAACCGCATCATTAATGGTAAGATCAAAAACCCCCATTTGAGATCCATCATCACACTGAAACAAGTTGATTGGTTGGTTTGCTATTGGCTGTGGGGCAAACTCAACTACAATATCATCGGTGCCAGAACAACCAGAATCATCATTGGTAACTTCTATTTGATAGGTTCCAGAAACTGTTACATCTAGCGTGGCATTTGTTTCTCCTGGAATAATATCAAATACCAAAGTAACAGGATTGAAAACAAACCATTGATAGGTACTTCCATCTGGAGGACCCCCTAGGCCAGATAAACCTATCTCTAATGTTTCACCTTCACACAAAGCAGTTCCTAGCTCAATGGTAACATCTGGGCCAAGGTTTACTCCAATATTAAAAGAGCCACCTTCAAGAAATACGGCAGCATCAAATGCAGAATCTGTTTCATCTGCGATAACTAATTTTATATTGTACCCATTTCCTGGAATTACATTTCCTACCGCTGTTAAAGGAACGGTTTGGCCATTGAGGTATATAGGAGAGTCTGCCGCATTTACTGAAGGCAAACCAGGAACATCAAAATTATATTGTTGAAAATATTCTGTATTTATATCTTCACACTGCCCTGGGATACCATACCTAACATTTGTAACCTCTATTGGAGTTGTGGTGCCAGGTAATACCGCAAGATTTTGAACAACACCCGTTATTTGATCTGTGAGAATAAATGCGAAAGCGTCAGAAAAAGAACATTCAAAATTTCTATTATATTCTTCAGAGGCTAAAATAAAATTAAAATTTATCTGAGGAATTTGTGGCACAAAATTGAACTGAATGGCAGAGGCGTTATTGGTAGCTGTTGCAGTGGTGTTTGCCTCTAAATCTGCGTCTCCGGGCCATGATGCGTCACCACCACTTAGGGTTACACCAGTATTATTGGGTCCAGATGCCTGAGAAACATCACCCGTCATTAAAATAATACCATCAGAAAAAGGAAAATTTGAGCCGTTTGCGTTAAAATAACCAATCCCGTTTACATTACCAAAATCTGTCCCAGTACGTTGGCCAACATTAGTAACCTCAGCACATGGAGAATCAATAAGGATGTCTTGAATTAATTCTTGAGCCGTAAAAGTTTCATCTATGGTTATCTGACCAATACCCAAAGAACAATAGAGCGCAAATATAAAGGGTAGTATTTTTTTCATTGACATATCAATATGAGGTCAAATATATTCATTACAATGATTTTCTTTCGGTATTTTTGCAAAAAAAAATCACACAAAATTCACACTATGAACCAATTTAACATAACTGTACAACCAACAAATAACGAAAATATTGTGAAGTTTGTTACAAATTCGTTTTTAACCCAAGCGAAAAGTTATGAGTTCTCCAACATAGACCAAGCAAAACCTAGCCCTTTGGCTCAAGAATTGTTTTACCTTCCCTTTGTGAAAACAGTCTATATATCTCAAAATTTTGTTGCTATTGAAAAATTTAATATTGTTGATTGGCCATCTGTGCAGGACGAAGTAGCACAATCTATTGCAGATTACCTAAATAGTGACAAAGAGGTAATCACCCAAGAAGAAACATCAAAAAAAGTACCCGTAACAGTATATGCAGAAAGCACTCCAAACCCAGGGGTGATGAAGTATGTTGCCAACAAACCCCTAGCTGATGGCGTTTTTGAGTTTAAATCTATAGAAGATGCTGTAGAGGCACCACTAGCGAAAGCACTCTTCTCTTTTGCTTTTGTAAAAGAGGTTTTTATTAGCGCAAACTATGTATCTATAACAAAATACAATGTGGTTGAATGGACAGAAGTTTCTAATGAACTACGCTCATTTATAAGAACCTTCATTGAAGAGGGTAAAGCTATTTTTAATGATGCTTTTTTGCAAAGCAAGAAAGAGGTTACACTAGCAAATGACAAGAAAAAAACGGCTGTTTCTCAAGAAAAAAACGACAAGACATACAGCAACATTGAGCAGGAGATTGTTGACATTCTTGATGAGTACATCAAACCAGCTGTAGCAAGTGATGGTGGGCACATTGCCTTTGACTCCTATCAAAAAGACACTAAAACCGTACATGTCATCTTGCAAGGGGCTTGCAGTGGTTGTCCTTCGGCAACCGTTACTTTAAAAAATGGTATTCAAACCATGCTTCAAGAAATGATGCCTGGCCGAGTTGAAACCGTAGAGGCAGTTAATGGCTGATATTGTATTGCTTACAAACACAATAGACGTATAATACTATAATTTGAAATTTCAAAAAGTGTATTTTTGTTTATAAGATTTATTAAACCCAAGTATAGATGAAACAACTTTATTTGATTTTACTTTGTTCGATTTTATTTTTTTCTTGTAATACTTCAAAAAAAGACGCCGTGGACATACATCAATACACCAACCTACTTGCCCAAGAAACAAGTCCTTATTTATTACAGCACGCGCACAACCCTGTAGATTGGAGAGCTTGGAATGACCAAACATTGGAAGTTGCAAAAAAGGATAAAAAACTCATGATTGTTAGCATAGGATATGCTGCCTGTCATTGGTGCCATGTTATGGAGCGAGAGAGTTTTGAGGATAGTGCAGTTGCCGCTGTAATGAACAAAAACTACATCAATGTTAAGGTAGACAGAGAAGAGCGTCCAGATGTAGATCAAATCTATATTAATGCGGTACAGCTATTAACCGGTAGTGCAGGATGGCCACTTAATGTTATAACACTTCCAGATGGAAGACCTGTTTGGGGAGGTACCTATTTTAAAAAAGAGGATTGGGTAAATGCCTTAGAACAAATGCAAAAAATATACACCCAAAACCCAGAAAGGTTATTTGAGGTTGCAAACAATCTTGAAGAAGGTATAAAAAGCATGGATCTTCTTCCTTTAAATGAGGAAAATGTAGATTTAAAAAACTACAATACCAATGAAATTTTAAGCCAATGGCAAGCATCTTTTGACAACACATTTGGAGGCCCAAACAGAGCTCCTAAATTTATGATGCCAAATACTATTTCTTATCTTCTGCGAAAGGCAAAACAAAGCAAAGATACGGGCCTACTTCAATATGTTACCACTACCCTAAACAAGATGGCTTATGGCGGAATATACGATCATATTGGAGGTGGTTTCTCAAGATATAGTGTAGATAAAAAATGGCATGTTCCTCACTTTGAAAAAATGCTGTACGACAATGCCCAGATGGTCAGCCTCTACAGCAACGCCTATTTAGCAACTAAAGATAATTTATACAAAGAAGTGGTAACTCAAACTCTTGCATTTGTTGCTAGAGAATGCACAAATAGTGAAGGTGCCTTTTACTCTTCCTTTGATGCCGATAGCCTCACCAAGGATGGAGTTCTTGAAGAGGGAGCCTATTATGTGTTCACCAAAGAGGAGCTTACAAAAGAACTTGGAGAAGATGTTGAATTATTCTCAACCTATTACAATATTAATTCTTTTGGATTATGGGAGAACAATCATTATGTTCTAATACGCTCTAAAAGTGACCCTGAAGTGTGCGCAGCCTTTGGCATTACCAATCAAGAATTACAAAACAAAAAAGAAGCTTGGAGAAAAGCACTTCTTAGTTACAGAAATAAACGAGATAAGCCAAGACTGGATGATAAAATTCTAACCTCCTGGAATGGGCTTATGCTTAAAGGATATGTAGATGCTTATAAAGCATTTCAAGAGCCAGCATACTTGCAGGCTGCTCTAAAAAACGCACATTTTATAAAGTCTAAACAATGGCAAACTTCTGGCGCTTTGTTTCATAGCCATAAGGACGGAAAAAGCACTATTAATGGATATCTAGAAGATTATGCCGCGGTAATTGATGCCTATATTGGTTTGTATGAAATTACCTTGGATGATCAGTGGCTCTTAATTGCCAATGAACTAACAAGCTACACCTACGGGCATTTCTTTGATTCAGAAAAACAACTGTTTTATTTCACCAATGACCAGGATCCATCTTTAATTACAAGAAGTTTTGAATACAGAGACAATGTAATTCCAGCATCCAACTCTATGATGGCAAAAAACTTATATGTTTTATCACATCATTTTGACAACCAAACGTATGGCGCTACCGCTTCTCAAATGCTTAAAAATGTACTCCCAGAGATAGAAAAATACCCATCAGGGTTTTCTAACTGGTTGGACTTATTGGCTAATTTTCAAAACAGCTTTTATGAAATTGTTGTTGTAGGAGAAGATGCGCAGCAAAAAGTGAAAGAAATTCATCAGTACTATTTGCCAAACAAACTTGTTGCAGGTAGCACAAAAGCGGGCAACAGCCCACTTCTAGAACAGCGTTTTATAGAAAATGAGACCTTTGTTTATGTTTGTGTCAATAACGCGTGTAAAATGCCCGAGACAGAAGTGTCAAAAGCCATAGATTTAATTGAGCTTTAAAAAAGACAATAGATCACAAAAATTATCTCACAAAAAACGCACAAAGTAATTGCTGCCTTACAGGTTTTGTTTTTATTTGCAACTGCTTAAAAAGCATCAAGTATCCTTAAACAATAACAATAATTTAACACAATTAAAAGCTTGAAATATTAGTTTTGAACTTGTTTTTAAAAATAAACTATGTCATTAATAAAAAATAATTTTCTAGTATTAGTATCACTTCTTGTGTCTTTAAACATGCTTTCCCAAAGTATGACCAATGACCAAACATTAGATAATGACTATTTATCCTCGAAAACAACACCGGTTTTCAAGGGCTACAAAAATACCATGGGATCCATATACGCAAATAAAGAGTTTCAAATAGGGTCTGTATATAAATACGGTAGATTAGTGGCCAGTAATGTTGCTCTTAGGTATAATGTCCAGGCAGAAGAAATAGAATTAAAGGCAAACACTAGCACCTCAGCTACTGTTGCCAATGTCATCAAAGCAGATCAAAATATCTCTGTACGTATTTTAAATGATGATTTTGTGTACCTTATATCTCCAGACAAAAATCAAAAAGCAGGATACTTTATGGTGATTTCCCAAGGTGCTGAGCTTACTGTATATAAAAAGATAATTAAAAATTTTGTGGAGGGTAAAGAGTCTGCAAACTCATACTCTAGAGACGTGCCAGACACTTTCAAAGAAAAAGAACAATTGTATATTGTGAGTAGCTCGGGAGGTTTAACAAAACTTCCAAAAGGAAAAGCAAAAAGAGAAAAGTTGTTTGCCCCAATGGCAAACCAAATGAGTACTTACATAGAAAATAACAACTTAAACCTCCGCAGAGAGAAAGATTTCAACCAAGCGTTAGACTATTTTAACGCGCTTTAATCTTGGCAAAGTTTTTGCTATTAAATATAATATAAAAACCATACAAATGAAAAAAATCATACTTACCGTTGTTTTATGTGTATTAACACTAAACACAGCTTTAGCACAATTTGATACCGCAATGTTTGTTTCTGATGTTTTTCTTTTAGACAACTACATTAAAAGACAAAACAATGGTATCAACTTTAAAGACACAAAAACCTATAGAGGTACTCCCTATAACAACCCAAATTTCTTACCAGGGAACATTTACAAAGAAGGAACACTTCTTGCAGATAATTTAGCCATAAGATACAATGCCGTTGCAGATGAGATGGAAGTTAAACAAACTCTTAGCTCAAATGATGAAAACGCAAGAGTTCTTACAAAATCTCAAGACATATATGTAAAGATTATAGAAGACATATATGTGTTTGTACCCTACCAAGGAGGTGTTGAAAATGGAGGTTATTTTCAAGTTATCTTTGAAGGAGGTCAAATAGCGCTGTATAAAAAGCACGTTAAAGAATTCATCCCAGAAAAAAAGGCTACATCTTCCATCACAAAAACACTTCCTGCTGTTTTTAAAGACAAACCTGTTTTTTACTTAGTTACTAAAAGTGGTAAATTTTATCAAATGCCTAAGTCTAGAAGCAAAAAACTAAAGGTATTTGGAGAGAAACAAAATCAAATGAAAATCTTTACAAAAAAATATAATTTAGATCTTAACAAACAAAAAGATTTACTTACAGCGGTAAAGTACTACGATAGCCTTTAAAATAATACGCACATAGCGCTTCAAATACCCCTTTAGGCAAAGAATACTAAAAAAAGCCCTACACCAAAAAGTGTAGGGCTTTTTTATTGGTGTATATTCTATTGATATTTTG
>JABHYI010000151.1 GCA_018656255.1 Bacteroidota bacterium | reverse complement strand
ATATGCACTGGTTGCGTATCGATAGATATTACTCATCAGAAGAGAGTTTTGATGGAGATGAGTCTAAGAAAGTAAACATGTCTGGCCTGGGTGAGGCACTATCTCAATTTGCTGAATTGGAAGATCCATCTGCAAACCCACAGGTAGCATTTCAGCCGGTTATGTGTCAACACTGTAATCATGCTCCGTGTGAGACAGTTTGTCCAGTAGCGGCAACCACTCATAGTAGACAAGGTCAAAACCACATGGCGTATAACCGTTGTGTAGGTACAAGATACTGTGCAAACAACTGTCCTTATAAAGTACGTCGTTTTAACTGGTTCTTATACAATGAGAATGATGAGTTTGACTACCACATGAATAATGATTTAGGTAGAATGGTCCTTAACCCAGATGTGAATGTTCGTTCTAGAGGGGTTATGGAAAAATGTTCTATGTGTATTCAAAAAACACAATTATCAATCCTTGAGGCAAAACGTGATGGGCGTCCTGTAAAAGATGCAGAATTTCAGACAGCTTGTTCTTCAGCATGTGATAAAGGAGCAATGGTCTTTGGAGATATCAATGATCATGATAGTGAAGTATATAAAGAGAAAAAAGATAAGCGAATGTATCACTTGTTAGAAGCCGTTGGAACACAACCTAACGTATTCTATCAGACAAAGGTGAGAAATTCAAAAAAAGCGTAACTAACTAAGAAATAGTATATAAAATATGGCGTCGCATTACGAAGCACCTATTAGAAGACCCTTAGTTATAGGAGATAAGAACTACCACGATGTTACCATCGATGTAGCCGCTCCTGTGGAAGGTAAAGCCAACAAATCATGGTGGATTGTATTCACTATTGCTCTTGTTGCATTTGGATGGGGATTAGGTTGTATTATTTACACCGTATCTACCGGTATTGGAGTTTGGGGATTAAACAAGACCGTAGGTTGGGCTTGGGATATTACCAACTTTGTATGGTGGGTAGGTATTGGTCATGCAGGAACTTTGATTTCTGCAGTACTGTTACTTTTCCGTCAGAAGTGGAGAATGGCAATTAACCGCTCAGCAGAGGCGATGACTATCTTCTCTGTAATACAAGCAGGTTTGTTCCCAATTATACACATGGGACGACCTTGGCTTGCTTACTGGGTACTGCCAATTCCAAATCAATTTGGGTCTTTGTGGGTAAACTTTAACTCTCCTTTGTTGTGGGATGTATTTGCAATTTCTACATATCTTTCTGTATCACTGGTTTTCTGGTGGACAGGACTTTTACCAGATTTCGCAATGATTCGTGATAGAGCAGTAACTCCTTTTACAAAAAAGATTTACGGTATTCTTTCTTTTGGTTGGAGTGGACGTGCAAAAGACTGGCAACGCTTTGAAGAGGTATCTCTTGTATTGGCAGGTTTGGCTACACCACTTGTACTTTCTGTACACACCATTGTATCTTTTGATTTTGCTACTTCTGTTATACCTGGATGGCATACTACTATTTTCCCTCCATATTTTGTAGCTGGAGCAATTTTCTCTGGTTTTGCGATGGTAAACACACTTTTGATCATCATGAGAAAAGTGTCTAAACTAGAAGATTACATTACCATTCAGCACATTGAACTTATGAATATTGTTATCATGCTTACGGGTTCTATTGTTGGTGTTGCATACATCACAGAGCTGTTTATTGCATGGTACTCTGGAGTAGAGTACGAACAGTATGCGTTTTTAAATAGAGCTACTGGACCTTACTGGTGGGCCTATTGGGCAATGATGTCTTGTAATGTATTTTCTCCGCAGTTTATGTGGTTTAAAAAATTACGTACAAGTATTATGTTCTCCTTTTTTATCTCTATTGTAGTAAACATAGGAATGTGGTTTGAGCGTTTTGTAATTATTGTTACCTCATTACATCGTGATTACTTGCCATCTTCTTGGACAATGTTCTCACCAACTTTTGTTGATATAGGTATTTTTATAGGAACCATAGGATTTTTCTTTGTGTTGTTCCTGCTATACGCTAGAACCTTCCCTGTAATTGCTCAGGCAGAGGTGAAATCTATCCTAAAGAGTTCTGGGTCAAAATTCAAATCCTTACGTGAAAAGCATGGAGATGATGTAAAACACTATGATGTTGTAACACCTACTGTAACCCCAGTAAAATCATCAAAAAGTGGCTATGATCAAGGTAAGTTAAAGACTTTGCTAGCTACACTAGGAAGTTTTGATGCAGCTACTCAAAGCCCTGATGATCTTAAGAAAATTACAGGTGTTGGACCAGTATTACAAAAGAAATTAAATGCTATGGGATTATTTACTTTTCAGCAGATAAGTAAAATGACCAATCAAGAGTATGATTTATTCGATGAAATTTTAGGCGAGTTACCAGGAAGAGCAAAGCGCGATGACTGGGCAGGACAAGCTTCTAAACTTAAAAACAACTAGTATGGCTTCCAAAGTGATACATGCAATTTATAATGATGATGATATTTTAATGCATGCGGTTAAACAAACGCGCGCAGCTCACTATCATATTGATGAAGTCTACACACCATTTCCGGTGCACGGGCTAGACAAAGTAATGGGTCTTGAGCCTACACGTATTGCCATTACGGCTTTTATGTACGGTATTGTAGGACTTTGCGTAGCAATTACAATGATGAATTTCATTATGATTGAAGATTGGCCTCAAGATATTGGAGGTAAACCAAGTTTTAGTTACATAGAAAATATGCCCGCTTTTGTGCCAATTATGTTTGAATTGACTGTCTTTTTTGCAGCCCATTTAATGGTAATTACTTTTTATATGAGAAGTAAATTATGGCCATTCAAAAAAGCAGAAAATCCTGATGTAAGAACAACCGATGACCATTTTTTAATGGCTGTTGATGCTTCGCACCATGATATAGACAAAATGTCTAAGTTCTTGCAAGATACAGGAGCTGTTGAAATTAGTATAGTAGAATCTGATGATGATCATTAATATGAAAAAGATACTCCATATAAGTATTGCTTTAATAGCATTGATAGTATTGGTTTCTTGCGGAGGCGACACCAAGCCTAGCTACCAATATATGCCAAACATGTATGAGCCTGTAGGATATGAAACCTATGGTGAGTACGAAGTTTTCCCTGGAGGGCAAGAAGCAATGTTACCAGTTTTGGGAACCGTACCAAGAGGATACGCTCCCTATGATTATCCAGACACAACAAAAGGCTCAGATGCTGCCAAGAAAGATTTGAAAAATCCATTAGAGGTTACTCAAAAAAACTTGGACGCTGGTAAGAATTTGTACACGATTTACTGTGCTGTTTGTCACGGAGATAAAGGAGATGGAAATGGGATTTTAATGCAGCGTGAAAAGATACTAGGAATTCCTAGTTATGCTGCACCTGGAAGATTAATTACCCCAGGTGGTGTGTATCATGTACAGATGTATGGCTTAAACTCTATGGGATCTTATGCATCTCAGACCAATGAGTTAGAACGTTGGCAAATTACCCAGCATGTGATGAACTTAAAAGCAACATTAGAAGGAACTGCGCTTTTAGTACCAGAGGTTGTAGATGAGTCTGAGGATGAACAAAACCACAACGAACAAACACACTAACAAAAGAACAATAGAATAGCTTAGATATGAATTATACGCTACCTAATAAACTTAAATTATTTGCTATCATAT
>JABHYI010000189.1 GCA_018656255.1 Bacteroidota bacterium | reverse complement strand
TTCTACAATAATAGCTTGGTCAAACTCAAAGTATTCTTTGGTTAAAAACTCAGGAAACACCAAGTAGTCTATACGTAAGGAATCGTTTTTGGCCAGTAACATTTCTGAGGGAAATACCAAAGCCTTAGGGTAATCAACGCTGTACAATAAAGGGTCTATGGTGTTTCCCTGCAAGTCTTCGATACGTAACTTTGAAGGATTAAGCCCTACATTATCCACCGAAATTGTATCTCTTACCGCTACTTTTTTGCTACGATACTTTGCCCCACTCTCTTGGCCATAACCTAAAAAGACTATAAAAAATACCGCTAAAAATAATACCTTTTTCATAAGATGACACCCGTTACATTTAGGCCAAACAGCGTTGCTATGATTTATTAACGTAAAAATTTAAAATTTGTTGATTGTTTTATGAAAACCTTTCAAAGATAGGCATAGCTAAAAATACAATCTTATTTAATTTAGTAGCATGAAAATACTAAGCTATAACGTAAACGGAATTCGTGCAGCGATGCGCAAAGATATCTTACCTTGGCTGCAAACCACCGATGCAGATGTGGTTTGCATACAAGAAACCAAGGCAACTAAAGAACAAGTAGATCTAGAGGCTATCCAGGCAGCTGGATACCCATACCATTACTGGTTTAGTGCTCAAAAAAAAGGCTATAGTGGTGTGGCTATTTTCTGCAAGCAAGAACCTACCCATGTTGCCTACGGAACAGGCATTGAGTCTATGGATTTTGAGGGTAGAAACATAAGAGTAGATTTTAAAGAGGTTAGTATCATGAGTTTGTATCTCCCTAGCGGCACCAATAGTGCTCGTTTAGAGCACAAATTAGAGTATATGGCTTTATTTCAAGAGTATGTAAACACCTTGAAAAAAGAACTTCCTAATTTGGTTATTTGTGGAGATTACAACATATGTCATAAGGCCATTGATATTCACAATCCCGTATCCAATAAAAATTCTAGTGGTTTTTTACCCATAGAGCGTGCGTGGCTTGATGATTTTATAAATCAAGGCTTTATAGATAGTTTTAGACACCTTAACAAACAACCAGACCAATACACTTGGTGGAGCTATCGTGCAAATGCTAGAGCCAATAACAAAGGTTGGCGTATAGATTATAATATGGTTTCTCAGCCTCTAAAACAGCACATAAAACGTGCTGTTATACTGCCAGCAGCCGTCCATAGTGATCATTGCCCACATATGGTAGAGCTGGCTTTTTAAAAAAGCTTTATTGTACTTTTGATGCTTACCGTAATTAATAATTTGACGCTGTTCTAACAGCATATTTTCATGAAATACACCACCCTTACCAACACCAATATTGAGGTCAGTAAAATTTGTTTAGGAACCATGACCTTTGGTCGTCAAAACACAGAAGACCAGGCACACCAACAGATGACTTATGCCCTTGATAAAGGCGTTAATTTTTTTGATACCGCAGAAATGTATGCGGTTCCTTATACCCCAAAAACACAAGGCCTCACAGAGCAGTACATTGGCAATTGGTTTGCCAAAAACAAAAACAGAGATAAGGTGGTTTTAGCCTCTAAGATAACAGGGAGTGGCCGTGGTATATTTAATTCAATGCGCGAAAATCTTGATTTTAGTAAAGCCTCTTTAGATGATGCGCTAGATAAAACCTTAGCGCGTTTGCAGACAGATTATCTAGATCTATATCAATTACATTGGCCAGAAAGAGCTGTGAATATTTTTGGAGTCCGTGATTATAATCACAGCGCAAATGAGCAGTGGGAAGATAACATAGGAGAAATTTTAAACCGCCTAGAGAGCTACGTTAAAGCCGGGAAAGTTCGTCACATCGGCCTTAGTAATGAAACCCCTTTTGGCGCGATGCGCTACATGGAGGAGCACAGAAAAGGAAAACTTAAAATGGTGTCTATCCAAAATGCTTATAGTTTATTACAGCGTAGAGATGAGATAGGACTTACTGAAGTGTTACACATGGAAAATATAGGATATTTAGCGTATTCTCCTCTTGCATTTGGCATGTTGTCTGGCAAGTATTTAGACGGAAAAAAACCTGAAGGAGCAAGAGTAACTTTGTTTCCAAATTACTCTAGGTATCATAGCGAGGGCTGTGTTAAAGCAACTCAGGCCTATGATGCTATCGCAAAAAAACACGGCCTCTCCCTCTCTCAAATGGCCTTATCTTTTGTAAATGACAGGCCCTTTGTAACCAGCACTATTATTGGCGCTACAAGCATCCCGCAGCTATCAGAAAATATAGAGAGTATCCATCTTACCTTGTCTGAAGAAATTATAAAAGAACTACAACAGGTACATCAAGCAATGCCTAATCCTGCTCCTTAGTAAAAAATAGTATAGCTGTTTTTTTAGTGTATTAGGCAAACAGGTGTTTGACCACATCGTGTACTTTCCCTAGTTTAATAATTTGTATGCCATAAGTTTGTTTGGGATGCTTACAGTATTTGGATATAACGATGCTTTCAAAACCTAATTTTTCTGCCTCTAAGATACGCTGCTCAATTCTATT
>JABHYI010000292.1 GCA_018656255.1 Bacteroidota bacterium | reverse complement strand
TTTAATGTTCTTTTTGTTTAAATCTCTTGCAAAAAGTTATGGCAATAACGGTGGTATTGCAACAGGGGCTGGCAGGTTTTTTGAACCAATTATAACCTATATCCGTGATGACATTGCAATTGCAAATATTGGGGAGGGTAAGTATAAAAAATACATGCCTTTTTTATTAACTGTATTTTTCTTTATTTGGTTTTTAAACATGTTTGGTCTAACGCCACTTGGAGTAAATGTTACAGGAAACATTGCAGTAACCACAGCATTAGCACTTATTGTATTTATAATTACCAGCTTCACAGGTACTAAAGACTATTGGAAACATATTTTTGATCCACTAGGAGATGGTATGCCATGGGCAGGAAAGATTTTTATTTATGTTATTTTAGTACCTATCGAGATTTTAGGTTTGTTCATTAAACCGTTTGCTCTTTTAATCCGTTTGTATGCCAACATGACTGCCGGTCACGTTGTGTTAGGGAGTTTGCTTGGACTAATTTACATCTTCCAAAACTGGATTGGTGGAACCTTATCTTTTGGATTGGCATTTGCCATTTCATTAATTGAAATATTAGTAGCATTATTACAGGCATACATCTTCACGATGTTGGCTGCTTTGTACTTTGGTTTTGCAAGTGAGACACACGAGCATGCAGAGGAGCACGATGGAGAGATTGCGCATTTATAAATAATTAAATACCCTGAGTTGTAAAGACAAAGGGTCAAAATTGAGTTTTAACCTTTAAATATATATTTTATGACAGTTCCAATGTTAATTCAAACTACTGCAGAAGCAGCACCAGCAATCCCTTCTATTATAGGAGCAGGTTTAGCAGTAATTGGTGCCGGTATCGGTATTGGTATGATTGGTGGGAAAGCTATGGAAGCTATTGCACGTCAGCCAGAGGCTTACGGAAAAATTCAAACAGCTATGCTAATTGCAGCAGCGCTTATTGAAGGTATTGGTTTCGCAGCGATTTTCGCAGGATAATCAAAAAAGACAACATATTGCTGTAACGGTTGGTTACAGCGATATGTTTCTATTACATTAAAGGATCATTAAGAAAGGCGCTTTTGGTGGCTTTCAAAACATAATAATAATGGAAAAATTAATAAACGAATTTTCAGTAGGTCTTTTCTTTTGGCAAGCAGTTGTATTTATCCTATTGCTTTTTTTGCTTAGAAAATTTGCCTGGACACCGATTTTAAATGCTGTAAATGAGCGTGAACAAGGTATTAAAGATGCCTTAGATGCTGCTCAAAAAGCAAAGCTAGAGATGGCAAATTTGCAGGCAGACAATGAAAAATTGTTACAAGAGGCAAGAGCAGAGCGTGAGACAATGATTAAAGAAGCTCGCGAAATTAAAGCCAGCATGATAGCAGGGGCTAAAGATGAAGCGCAAGCAGAAGCAAGTAAAGCAATTGCAGGGGCACAGGCAACCATAGAGGCAGAGAAAAAAGCAGCTGTTGCAGAATTAAAGCAAACAGTAGCTAGTCTTTCTTTAGATATTGCAGAAAAAATAGTGAAGAGTGAGTTATCAAACAAAGACAAGCAATTGGAATTGGTTGAAACGATGTTGAAAGACGCAAACGTAAACTAACAAGCACGATGAGCAGCAGAGCAGCAATAAGATACGCAAAAGCAGTTTTAGATCAAGCCAACCACGCTAATATTAGTGAGGTTGTTTTTGGTGACATGAAATCTATACAAGAAACCCTAGCGGGAAGTAAAGAGCTACGTGTTGTATTACAAAGCCCTGTGGTTAAAGCAGAAGACAAAAAACAGGCTTTGATACAAATCTTTGAAAAAAACAGTGATGTAACCAAAGGACTTATTCAAATCCTAACCAGTAATAAACGCATCAACCTTTTGGGTGGCGTTGCACTGGCGTATGTAGATCTTTATAACAACTCTAAAGGCGTAAAAGTAGCAACCGTAATAACAGCAGTTGCAATTACACCAGAGATTGAGGCCAACGTACTTAGTAAGGTAAAACAAATGACAGGTAGTGAAAACGTCACTATCAACAATACTATCGATGAGAGTATCATAGGTGGTTTTATACTCCGTGTTGGAGATTTGCAATACAACGCAAGTATCGCAAACCAATTAGGAAATTTAAAAAGAGAATTTAGTAAATCATTATAATTTTTTAACGCCTTCAGAAAATTTTCTGAAGTCACCCTTAGAGATTAAAGGGTAAAATCTAAATAAAAATGGCAGAAGTTAAACCAGCTGAAGTTTCAGCAATCTTAAAACAACAGCTTACCGGTTTTCAGGCAAGCGCTTCACTTGATGAGGTAGGAACTGTATTAACTGTAGGTGATGGTATTGCACGTGTGTACGGGCTTACAAATGTTCAATACGGTGAATTAGTAGCCTTTGAAAACGGTATGGAAGGTATTGTTTTGAATCTTGAAGAAGATAACGTAGGGGTTGTACTACTGGGACCCTCTAGAGGAGTTTCTGAAGGAGCTACCGTAAAACGAACACAACGTATTGCCTCTATAAACGTAGGTGAAGGTGTTGTTGGTCGTGTAGTAAACACACTAGGTGAGCCTATAGATGGTAAAGGACCTATCGAGGGTAAAACATATGAGATGCCACTAGAGCGTAAAGCGCCAGGGGTTATCTTCCGTGAGCCTGTAACAGAGCCATTACAAACAGGGATAAAATCAATTGACGCAATGATTCCAGTTGGAAGAGGACAGCGTGAGTTGGTAATTGGTGACCGTCAAACAGGGAAGTCTACTGTTTGTATTGACACGATCCTAAACCAAAAAGAATTTTACGATGCTGGCCAGCCAGTATTCTGTATATATGTAGCCATTGGTCAAAAAGCATCAACGGTTGCAAACATTGCAAAGGTGTTAGATGAAGCAGGAGCTTTAGCCTACACAACCATTGTTGCTGCAAACGCAAGTGATCCAGCTCCAATGCAAGTATACGCACCATTCGCAGGAGCTGCAATTGGCGAGTACTTTAGAGATACAGGTCGTCCTGCACTAATTGTGTTTGATGATTTATCTAAACAAGCTGTTGCATACCGTGAGGTATCATTACTACTTCGTCGCCCACCGGGACGTGAGGCATATCCTGGAGATGTATTTTTCTTACACTCAAGATTATTAGAACGTGCTGCCAAAGTAATTAATGATGACAAGATTGCTTCAGAGATGAATGATCTTCCAGAATCATTAAAAGGTATTGTAAAAGGTGGAGGTTCTTTAACTGCCCTACCAATTATTGAAACACAAGCAGGTGATGTATCTGCCTATATACCAACCAATGTAATTTCAATTACAGATGGACAAATCTTCTTAGATGGAGATTTGTTTAACTCTGGGGTACGTCCAGCTATTAACGTAGGTATCTCGGTATCTCGTGTAGGTGGTAACGCGCAGATTAAATCTATGAAGAAAGTATCTGGTACATTAAAGCTTGATCAAGCTGCGTATCGTGAACTAGAAGCATTTGCTAAGTTTGGTTCAGACCTGGATGCAGCAACGCTAAACGTAATTGAAAAAGGAAAGCGTAACGTAGAGATATTAAAGCAAAATGAAAACACACCTTTTACGGTAGAAGATCAAATTGCAATTATCTATGCAGGTTCTAAGAACTTGCTGCGTGATGTACCTGTAGAGAAAGTAAAAGAGTTTGAAAGAGATTACATTGAGCTTTTAAATGCAAAACATAGAGGCATGTTAGATACATTAAAATCTGGAAAATTAACAGATGAGGTAATCTCAACTCTTACAAGCGTAGCTGCAGATTTATCTGCAAAATACAGAGCATAAATTTTATATTCTTTTACCTCCCTTTTGGGGGTAAAAGAGTATTAAGCCTACCTGTTATTAATAATAACTTAAAAAAATGGCAAACTTAAAAGAAATTAGAAACAGAATAGCATCGGTTGGATCAACCATGCAGATTACTAGTGCCATGAAAATGGTCTCTGCTGCAAAATTAAAAAAAGCGCAAGACGCTATTACAGCAATGCGTCCCTATTCTGAGAAATTAACGGAGTTATTACAAAACCTAAGTGCAACGCTAGACGCTGATAGTGGTAGTAGTTTTGCTCAGCAGCGTGAGGTAAATAAAGTATTGGTGGTTGCTATTACTTCAAACCGTGGGTTGGCAGGTGCTTTTAACACCAACATTATTAAAGCAAGCAAGGCACTTAAAGATGAGACCTATGCTGGCAAGCAGGTAGATTTTGTGACCGTTGGTAAAAAAGGGAACGACATCATCAGTAAAGACGGGAATGTTATAGAATTTAACGGAGCCATCTATGATGATTTAAACTTCAAAGCTTCTTCAGTGATTGCAGAAATGCTAATGGAAAAATACGATCAAGGCGCTTATGATAAGATTGTTTTAGTGTATAATCACTTCAAAAATGCAGCGACACAAATTGTTATGAAAGAACAATTTTTGCCAATCTTACCTGCAGAGCAAACTCAGACGACCAACGCTGTAGATTATATTTTTGAGCCTACAAAACCGGAGATTGTTGAAGGATTGATCCCAAAGAGTTTAAAAACACAATTATTTAAAGCTATAAGAGATAGTGTTGCCAGTGAGCACGGAGCTAGAATGACAGCCATGCACAAAGCAACAGACAACGCAACAGAGATGCGTGATGCCCTTAAGCTGCAATACAACAAAGCACGTCAAGCAGCCATTACCAATGAAATTTTAGAAATTGTTGGTGGTGCAGAAGCATTGGCTGGATAATAGTAACACAGCATATATTTAAGGAGTCTGTTGCGAAATACCGCAACAGACTTTTTTAGTTTATTATTGGTGTATAAAGGTTGTTTGCGGTAGGGCATCACAACAATTAATTTGGCTACCTTTATGCTGGTAAACATTTAGTGTATTGCGTATTTTCAAAAAACTATTTCAACAAACATTTATTTACGGTCTGGCAACGGTGTTGCCCCGAGCCTTGGCTATTGTATTAGTGCCCTTGTATACTAGCGTACTAAAGCCTTCAGATTTTGGTCTTTATGCTACTTTAATGTCTTATATTATTTTAGGAAATGTGGTATTAAGTTATGGCATGGAGACTGCTTTTTTTAGGTTTATAAACAAAGTCCCTTCTCAAAAAAAAACGGTGCAATCTACTGCCTTAGTGTCTGTAGGGATTTCGTCACTTTCTTTTTTTCTAGTGGCTTTTTTGTTTCGTGAACAACTGGCAAACTTCATTGATTTTAAAACTCAATTTGTAACCTACGCACTTTTAATTTTACTGCTAGATGCGCTTGTTATTATTCCTTTTGTGTGGTTTAGAGCCAATGAAAAACCACTAAAGTACGCGCTAATAAAAATCATAAACGTATGTATAAATTTAGGGTGTAACTTGTTTTTTTTACTAGCCTTACCCTTGCTTGCCAGGAATGACCCTAATGCATTTTGGCACTCTTTGTATACCCAAGATAATACTGTAGTATATGTTTTTATATCTAATGTAATAGCAAGTGGGGCTACCCTATTGTTGCTCCTTGGGGTGTACTTTAAAATTGGATTTCATTTCAGCGTCTCTATCTGGAAAAAGATGCTTAGGTATTCATTTCCCGTGCTCATTGCCGGAGTTGCCTTTTCTATAAACGAAGCTTTTGATAAAATTTTGCTCAATTATTTATTACCTCAAGATATTGCAGCCAATGAGGTAGGTGTGTATGCAGCCTGTTATAAATTGGGTGTTTTTATGACGCTATTTGCCACAGCCTTTAGACTTGGTATAGAGCCTTTTTTCTTTAATCACGCCAATAAGGCAAATGCGAAAGACACCTATGCCTCAATCACCAAATATTTTGCCATTTGTGGTAGCGCCATTCTATTATTTGTTATTGTGTATATAGACTTTTTTAAAGCCCTTTTAATAAAAAATGAAGCCTATTGGGTAGCCCTCTCTATTGTGCCAATAATATTACTTGCTAATTTATGTTTAGGGATCTATCACAATCTATCTGTGTGGTACAAAGTTACAGACCGCACAAGATACGGAGCTTATATCTCTGTAATAGGAGCCTGTATTACCCTGGGTTTAAACTTTATATTAATTCCTAAGATAAGTTACATGGGGGCTGCCGTTGCAACTCTTGCAGCTTACAGTGCGATGATGTTTTTGTCTTACTTTCTTGGGCGGAAATACTACAGGGTTCCCTATGACGTAAAACGAATTGGTACTTACCTTGTAATTGCAATTGGTTTTGCTGGTGTAACATTCTATGTTTTTGAGAGAAACCTTTGGATTGGAACTGTATTATTATTGGTATTTTTGTTACTAGTATTGTTTTTAGAGCGCCAAGAAATACAACGCATCATTAAAAAATAAGGTGTCATTTTTTCTCTAGAATTATCTCAAGTATTAACAGTAGATAAATACAAATCAAACCACGAGTCATGACTGTAAAAATTATAAACAAATCAAGCCATGCATTGCCAAGTTATGAGACCATAGCTAGCGCAGGGATGGACATTAGAGCTCAAATTGATCAGCCAGTTGTCCTAAAACCAATGCAACGGGCTATTATAAAGACAGGACTATATCTAGAATTACCAATAGGAACAGAGGCCCAGGTAAGACCCAGAAGTGGTCTTGCGGCAAAAAAAGGTATCACAGTATTAAATAGCCCCGGAACCATTGACGCAGATTACCGAGGTGAAGTTGGTGTTATTTTAGTAAACCTTAGTAACGAAGATTTTACCATAGAAAATGGAGAGCGCATTGCACAATTAGTACTTGCCAAGCATGAGCGGGCTCAGTGGCATGAAGTATCCCAATTAAGTGATACCGCCAGAGGTAAAGGCGGGTTTGGCAGTACAGGAGTTAAGTAATAAAATAAATAACAAACCTAGCCGTTGTTTTTTACAACAGTAATAAATAAAATATAGATGAAAATAATAGTTCCAATGGCAGGTCGCGGAAGCCGCCTTCGTCCTCATAGTTTAACAGTGCCAAAACCATTAATTCCTGTTGCAGGAACACCTATTGTACATCGTTTGATTGCAGATATCGCTGGAGTTTTAAATACAGAAATAGAAGAAATTGCTTTTATTTTGGGAGATCCTGCCTGGTTTGGAGACGATGTAATTGAGAGTTTAAAAGGCTTGGCAGTGAGTTTGGGCGCCAAACCAACCATTTATAGACAACTAGACCCAAAAGGCACAGGACATGCTATTATGTGCGCAGAACCATCACTTAGTGGTCCTGCCGTTATTGCCTATGCAGACACATTAATTAGGGCAGATTTTGATCTAGACAAACAGGCAGATGCCGTAATCTGGACAAAAAAAGTTGACAATCCAGAAGCCTATGGCGTTGTAAATTTAAATCAAAACCAAGAAATTATAGAACTGGTAGAAAAGCCCGCGCATTTTGTTAGTGATCAAGCAGTGATTGGGATTTACTATTTTAAAGAGGTAGGGATGCTTAAAAAAGAGCTCCAGTTTGTGCTAGATAATAACATTATTAATGGTGGAGAATACCAAATTAATGATGGTATAAAAAGAATGATGGATAATGGAAAGGTCTTTAAGCCTGGCACCGTTTCGCAGTGGATGGATTGTGGCAATAAAGAAATTACGGTACAAACCAACCGCCGTATGTTAGGATTTTTGCAAGAGGATGGGGCTGCTTTAGTTTCGAAAACCGCTACTTTAGACAACGCTACTATTATAGAACCTTGCTTTATTGGGGAGGGCGTGGTGCTTAAAAATAGTACCGTTGGTCCTTTTGTGTCAATTGGGAAGGGCACTTTAATTGAAAATAGTACTATAAAAAACAGCATCATTCAAACCAATACGGTTATAGAGAATGCTTCTTTAGATAATGCTATGATTGGAAATAACGCTCATTTTAATGGCGATTTTACCAATGTGAGTATTGGAGATTACTCTCAATTAAAATAATACTGCCCCAAGGGGTCAGAAAGTGTAAATACATTGCTATTGAATTTTAAACACACAGTAACAGTTTTATTGATTCTAGGAGGCTTTTTTGCTCCAAGAGCACTAGTTGCTCAAGAAATTGCAACAACCGGCCTAGGGGAGCCTCAAGAGGTCTCAGATGCTTTTCTAGAAAGCTTTTATGAGGCTTTAAAACAAAAATCAATAGAGAACTATACACTAGCAATTACGGCTCTAGAAAAAGCACAAAAAGAAAGTGGTGGAAACCTCCAGGCAGATGCTATTGTGTTTTTTGAGTTTGCCAAAAACCAGATAAAGCTCAAGCAATACAATCAAGCAGAAATAAACCTAGAAAAGGTACTGCGTCAAGAGCCAGAAAACCAAGATGTTTTAGAAACCCTCTATGATCTTTATTACCTAACTAGAGATTACAATAAGGCTATAGTTTTGGTGAAAAAGCTCATTGTGTTTGATCAAGATTATAAAGAAGATTTGGCTAATTTATATCAAAGAACAAGGCAGTACGAAAAGGCTTTATTACTGCTTGAACAATTAGAGGAGTCTTGGGGAGAGAGTGTGTATAGAACTGCTCTGAGAAAGCAAATCTATAGACAAACAGGCAATACCCGTGGGGCCATTAACAATGCAGAAAAAAAACGCAAAAATAATCCTGCAAATGAGCGTGAATACCTAAACCTTATTTACTTGTATAGTGAAAATGGCAATCCAGAAAAAGCGTATCAAACCGCTTTAGAATTGCAAAACAAGTTTCCAAACAGTACCCTGGTGCATTTAGCACTGTATAAATTCCACCTAGACCAAGGCAACACCATGGGCGCTATGGCGTCCATGAAAAAAGTGTTTAACTCAAGAGTGATAGAAAAAGAAAGCCAGTACAAGGTCTTGGGAGATTTTTTAACCTTTGTTCAGCAAAACCCACAATACCAAGCAGAGCTTGAGGGTATTGTTGAGGTGTTTTCTAAAGATAACAACGGCCAGGTATTTGAAAAAATAGCAGATTACTATCTCTCTAAAGGCAATAAAGAGCTCGCACTCACTTTTTATCAAAAGGGAATTGAGGTAGAGTCAGATAATTTCAGCTTACTTAAAAACACCTTATTACTGCAACTAGAATTTAACAGCTTTGTTGCGGCAAAAAATCTAAGCGCGAGCTCTTTAGAGGTCTTCCCCGCCCAGCCGGTATTGTATTTGTTAAACGCTAAAGCCAATAACAACCTTCAAGGTTTTAAGGCTGCTATCAATGCCCTAGAAACAGGTTTAGACTATTTATTTGACAATGCCGAGTTAGAAAAAGAATTTTATGAGCAATTAGCCGTTGCATATACAGGCCAAGGGAACACTATAAAAGCAGCAAATTTTGCTAAAAAAGCTGCAGAAATTCTAGACTCAAATTAGCGCTATGAAACTAACACACTTTATTTTAGTTGCTCTTTTATTAGTTACCCTTGGTTGCGGGACTACAAAATCCATTGAGGGCTCTGTAATTGCAGACAAAAACTTGAGTGCTAAGGCGCTTCTAAATGCTCATAAGGCAGCTTCTCAAGACTTTAACACCCTGGCAGCAAGAATGCAGGTGAAGTATGAGGCTCCAAATGAGTCTCAAAGCATTACAACGAGTCTTAGAATAAGAAAAGGGAGTATTATTTGGATCAAAGCCTCTATTTTGGGAGTTACCCTTGCAAAAATATTAATAACACCAGAGCGTGTGAGGTTTTACGAGACCTTAAGTAATTCATATTTTGAGGGAGATTTCAGCCTCATTAGTAATTTGCTTGGAACACAAATTAACTTTGATCAAGTGCAAAGGCTACTTTTAGGACAAAGTATTTTAGATGTAAAGCCCAAAACAGTAAGTGTTACCCCTGTCTCTGTTGGTGAGTCAAAAACCTCAAAATACCGCATAACACCAAGAAAACAAAATCTTAACTATATGTTGTCTATGTTGTTAAATCCAGATAACTTTATGGTCCATCAGGCGCAAATTTCACAACCAGATGCAAAAAAAAATCTACTGGTGCAATACGGGCCATATCAAAAAATAGAGGAAGATTATTACCCAACACAGCTAGGTATTTTGGCTCAGGACGGGCTAGAGCAAACACGTATTTTTATACGCTATAAAAAAATAGATCTTAATGTATCGGTGGGTTTTCCATTTAATATTCCAAAGGGCTATACCCAGAGATCTTTTAAATAAATGAAAAAACGTTTTTACATATTGGTTTTATCGGTGCTGTTCTTCGGAAATTTTAGCGCCTTGGCTCAACCTGGAAACAAACAACAGCAACTAGAACAGCAACGTGAAAGTATTTTAAACGATATCAAGAAAATAAACACCTTGCTATTTAAAACTCGTGGGGTAAAAAAAACAATACTATCTGAGGTTGAAGATATAAACCAGCGCATCAAAGCCCAGCAAAACCTCATACGGGTTACCAACCAACAGGCTAATTTACTTACACGCAAAATCAACGAAAATTTAACTCAAATTTCGTTACTTAGAAACGAACTTCAACAATTAAAAGAGGACTATGCCGCTATGGTTCAGAAATCTTACAAGAGTAAATCACAACAAAGTAGGGTTTTGTTTTTATTATCCAGCGAAGATTTTCTGCAGGCCTACAAACGTGTCCAGTACATGAAACAATATGCCAATCACAGAAAAAAACAAGGAGAAAGTATCAAAACAAAGACAGAATTATTACAGCAGTTAAATCTAGATTTGATAGGTCAGCGCAAGGAAAAAGACCTGCTAATTTCAGAAAATATAGCTGCTAAAGCCAAGCTTAAAAAAGAGAAAGAGCTGCAACAAACCCTCATTACATCTCTTAAAAAAGAAGAGAGCACCTTCACCAAACAAATACGCGCCAAACAACAAAAGGCCAACAAAATAAATGGTCAAATCAAAAAGTTGATTCGTGACGCCATTGCTGCTGCAAATAAAAAAGCAAGAGAAAACAAATCTAAAACTACCACTGCTTCTGCCACAAAATTTGCTTTAACGCCAGAGGCCGCCGCTATAGCAAAAGATTTTAAAAACAATAAGGGTAAATTAATATGGCCTGTTAAACAAGGGCTTGTCATCAACAAATATGGAACTAGGCAACATCCTCAATTTCCAAACGTAACACAAACCTTTCATGGGGTAGAAATTGCGACCAATGCCAACGCCCAGGCGCGCGCAGTGTTTAATGGAGAAATACTACAAATACAACAGTTAAAAAATGCAAATAAAGCTGTTATGATACAGCATGGAGATTACATCACTATCTATTATAATTTGGCTACTATAAGTGTAAAAAAGGGAGATAAAGTATCTACAAAAGATCCAATTGGGAAGGGGTTTACACATCCCGTTACAAAGCAAACTGTTATTAAGTTTATGGTGTACAGAAACGACACAGAGATGAATCCTGCAGACTGGGTTTATAAAATGTAACAGGGGCTATTCAAACAATGCTTTTAACTCTGTAGCATCTTGAGGATTTATTTTACCGGCCAACAACAAGCTAAGTTGTTTTCTTCTAAGAGCAGCATCAAAGCGTTGTTTTTCTATCTGAGTTTCTGGCACAATTGCCGGAACTGGCATTGGATTTCCCATTTCATTAACGGCAACAAAGGTGTAGATTCCTTCATTGGCCTTACTTCTAATGCCGCTCTCACGGTCCTCTATCCAAACGTCCATAAATACTTCCATAGAGCTTTTAAAGGCTCTAGAGACTTTTGCTTCAACAGTTACCACGCTTCCCAGCGGAATCATCTTATTAAAAGCTACATGATTTACCGAGGCAGTTACTACAATTCTACGGCTATGTCTTCTTGCGGCAATACTTGCTGCTCGATCCATGCGCGCCAGGAGTTCTCCACCAAACATATTACCAATAGGGTTGGTTTCTGAGGGTAGTACAAGGTCTGTAATAATTGTAAAAGAATCTTTAGGGTTCTTTGGTTCCATGAGCATTGTTTTAGACAAAGATAAAACCAAAAGAGTAAAACAGCATGTATTGTCTACAATTAAGGCTACTTGTTGTTTAGTGGAGTGCTATTTCTTTAACTAGTAACCAGGCGTCATTGTTTTGTGTGGCCTTAATAGTACGAAGGTTTTTAAGGGCCTGCAGTCTGTTTTGATAACTAGCATACACAACCTGGTGCAGACCATATTTATTAACCCCCAGATTTATAGCTGCAAATCCCTTTTTGTGAAGCTGGGCAACCTTTCTCTCTGCATTTTCTTTTACTCTAAAAGCACCTGCAACAACATGATATTTACCTGTTTGTTTGGTTACAGACAACTCAAGTGTTGGCAGTGGGCTAGTAATACTAAAAGTAGCTTGTTGGATTTGTTTTTCTAGCTTGGTATTGGCTTTTTGCTTTTGAGCAAAATTATGTTCCTGAACAGTGCCTTCATATATTTTTAAACCCGTTAATCCAGAAACGGCAATTGCAATAAGGCCTATGGCAGCGTATTTTATAAATGGTGCAACACCTCTAACAGGAGTGCCAAGCACTGTAGCCTCTTGGGCTGTAGCTTGTTGCTTTTGTTGGATGTCTCTTAAAATTTCTGAAGAAATAAACGTCGTTAAACCAAAAGAAGCGATGTTAAAGTTTTCTGTACCACAAGGCAAGAACTGCACTTTATTCTCTGGGGTTAGAGAGAAATCTCCGATGGTATCTAAAGTTACACGCTCGCCCTTAGAGAGCTCGAGAGATAACGATCCTGTAAAATTTCTAATTTTTTGTAATGCCAACTCATAGGATGTTCCCTCTACAGAGGCTACATAATTTGCCAATAAACCATCATTGGTTTGCAGCTGCCTATTAAAAGAAATAGTTTTTCCTGGAGGATAAAAAGTGCTAGAATCTGCGTCTATGCTTGCTGAGGTGTAATTTGCTAAAAAAGCACCAAAGCCAGGAATGATGACACATTCATAGCGATAGAGTAAGTCTTTTATGTACGGAGAGAGTTGCATTAAACAAATATACCTTTTTTTTGTATTCTTTTTTTTCTGCTCTGTGCAACTTATTAACAACCTAAAAAATACGTATCTTGCTTATTCTCCCCGGTTTGGTATAGCCCTAGAAGTTTACTTCTAAAAATACATTACCATGCTTTCCAAGACAGAATTACTTTACACCTTAGCGTTACAGCGCACCCCAAATTTGGGAGATACCTCTGCCAAAAAACTATTACAACACGTAGGGTCTGCCGAGGGGATCTTTAAAGAAAAGCCATCAAACCTTCTTAAAATTCATGGTATTGGCAGCTTTAAGGTAAGACAGCTTCAGCAAAAAAATCTATTAGATTTGGCAAGGGAGGAATTAGATTTTATAGCGTCTCAAAATTTGTCCTACCGTTATTTTAAAGACCCTAAATATCCAGAAAAATTAAAACACTGTTTGGATGGTCCTATTTTGTTTTTTCAAGACGGGAATATTGACCTAGAAAACAAAAAAATTATCAGCATTGTTGGAACTAGAAAAATTACCACCTACGGAATTTCATTTTGTGAAAAGTTGGTGGCAGACTTAGCCCCCCTTGACCCGGTCATAGTTTCTGGATTTGCTTATGGGATAGATATTTGTGCCCATAAAGCGGCCATTGCAAATGGATTACAAAACATTGCTTGTTTGGCCCATGGCATGAATAAAATATACCCAAAGCCGCATAAAAAATACATGCCAAAGGTGTTGCAAAATGGGGGTTTTATTAGTGAGTTTTGGTCTAGCGATCCCTTTAATAGAAATAATTTTTTAAAACGAAATAGAATTATTGCAGGTATGAGCCAGGCCACCATAGTCATTGAATCTGCGGCCAAAGGCGGTAGTTTGGTTACCGCAGATATTGCCAATAGCTACTCAAGAGATGTTTTTGCTGTGCCAGGGAGAGCTACAGACACCCAGAGCCAGGGATGTAATATGCTTATTAAAACCCACCAAGCAAGCATCATTACTAGCGCCGCAGATTTGGTGTATCAACTTGGATGGGATCTTGACGAAATTAAAAAACCCACACTACAACCCCAGTTGTTTACATCTCTTGAAGGTGAAGAAAAAATCCTTTTTAATTTTTTAAAAGACAAAGACAAGGTGGCTTTAGATGCTATTGCTGTTGGGTGTGAAATGCCCACCTATAAGGTTGCCCAACTTTTACTGAAATTAGAGATGAAATCTTTGGTAAGGCCCTTGCCAGGAAAGTTGTTTCAGTGGATATAAAAAAAGCATTAAATTGTGGTAGCTTTACCGTTATAAAAAGCACCATTGTAGATGATTATAGAAATTTGCGCCAATTCTTTTGCCTCTGCCAAGGCCGCTCAAGACGCAGGCGCCCATAGAATAGAACTATGCACCCAACTAAGTGTTGGAGGTCTTACGCCGTCTTATGGATGCATTGAGAAGGTGGTTAAGGAGCTTGATATTGCGGTGCATGTGCTCGTTCGTCCTAGAGCAGGTAATTTTAACTACACACACCAGGAGCTTGATATTATAAAGCGGGACATTGCTTTTTGTCATTCTATAGGTTGCGCTGGTGTTGTAAGCGGAGCGCTTAACTCTTATAATCAGATAGATATCCAGGCCACCAAAGAGTTTGTGGAGGCTTCAAAAAATCGAGAATTTACCTTTCATAGGGCCTTTGATATGGCCAGAGACCCATATAAAGCATTACAAGATTTAGAGACTTTAGGGGTCACTAGAATTCTATCTTCTGGGCAAATGCCAAAAGCCATAGACGGCATACAGCTCTTAAAAAAATTAAAAAATAAGGCCCAGACCCTACAAATTATGCCCGGTAGCGGGATTAATAAAACCAATATACTTTTATTTAAAGAGGCTGGTTTTGAGATGGTTCATTTTTCGGCCCTTAAAAACGCGCCTACAGAAACAACTAACCTTCGAGTTAGTTTTTCCCAGGGAAGGGAAGGTAGCAGTGATAAACAAACTATTGCAGAAATCATTGCGCTGGTAGCTCAGCACTCCTAGTTTTTTTAATTAGCAAGTTTTTAACCCCGTGAATTAAAAAACAGTTACCACTCTTTATAGGGTTTTTGGCTAAGCTTAGAATTATAATACTTAACCTCTCCTGTAACCTCTTTGCCAAGCCAATCTGGTCTTGTGTAAGGCTGCTGTTCATGGCTTAATTCTACCTCAGCAATTACAAGACCCTCATTGTTTGCAGCAAAAACATCTACTTCAAATACATGATTTGCCACCGGAACGTTATATCTAATTTTGTCAATAATAGGCTTTTCACAAAGCTCAAGTAAGCTTTGCGCCTCAGACAGGGGAATTTCTTTTTCCCATTCAAAACGCGTGGTGCCCGTTTTGTTAGACTTTCCTTTAATGGTTAAAAAGCCCTGATTTCCCTTCACCCTAACTCGAACGGTACGCTGTGGATGCGAGTTTAAATAGCCTTGAGTAATTCTTTTATGACTCGCGGCTTGTGCTTTATAAGCATCGTTTTTAACTAAGAATTTACGTTCTATTTCTTGCATGATTTGTTTTTGAAACTCCTAGGGCTTGTTTTTTAATATGGTTTACTCAAAAAATAATAGCTCAAAGAATATCTTTTAAGCAGCACGAGTAATTTGCTCTAGGTTGCTAATATTTGTGATTTAAAGATAGTAACTTTACCCTATGCAGACCCCCATTGATATCAGAAAGATTATTCATGTAGATATGGACGCCTTTTATGCGAGTGTTGCCCAACTCGATGATCCGTCTTTGGTTGGTAAAGCAATAGCAGTAGGAGGTGGCGGCAAAAGAGGCGTGGTAAGCGCAGCAAGCTACCAGGCTAGGAAATTTGGGGTGCGTTCTGCCATGTCTGGGGCCTTGGCCCTTAAATTATGCCCGCATCTTATTTTTGTTAAAACAGATTTTGACCGCTACAAAGAAATTTCTGACACAGTACGCAGTGTTTTTTTTGAATACACAGATTTGGTTGAGCCGCTTTCCTTAGATGAGGCGTATCTTGATGTTACCCAAAACAAAAAAGGAATCCCTAGCGCCACAGTAATAGCACAGCAAATTCGAGAAAAGATCTATCAAAAAACAGGATTACATGCCAGCGCAGGTATTTCTATCAATAAATTTGTTGCTAAAATTGCCAGTGATTACAACAAACCAAATGGCCAAAAAACGGTTTCTCCAGAACAGGTGTTAGACTTTATAGCAGCCCTAGACATTAAAAAGTTTTATGGAGTTGGAAAAGTAATGAAAGAGAAAATGTACCGTTTAGGGATATACACCGGCAATGATTTAAAGACAAAATCGCTCGCGTTTTTAACTGAACATTTTGGCAAAAGTGGTCCCTATTATTTTAACATTGTGCGGGGTATCCACAACAGTAAAGTAAGCCCACAACGCACCAGAAAATCATTGGCTGCAGAGAGC
>JABHYI010000200.1 GCA_018656255.1 Bacteroidota bacterium | reverse complement strand
TTCCGGAAGTGTTGGAGAGACTAGAGTTATTCAGTGCAAGCATAGCATGAGTTGCAATGTCTTCTAAAGGCCAGGAAGAGGCGGCAGAGCCCATAAAGGTTCTAAACGGCAACTATGTTCTGGTTAGGGAGCTTTTAGAGCATACAAAAAATGAAGCTTTCATTAAAGCTTGGAAAACAGGGAATACTGGAATCCCTTTAATAGATGCATGTATGCGAGCGGTAGAAGAAACTGGGTGGATAAACTTTAGAATGCGCGCCATGGTAGTTTCTTTCTTAACCATGAACCTAGATCAAGATTGGCGAGAGGGCACTTACCACCTAGCAAGACAGTTTTTAGATTATGAGCCAGGTATTCATTACCCACAATTCCAGATGCAAGCGGGCACCACGGGTATTAATACCGTTCGGCTTTACAATCCTGTTAAAAACTCTCAAGAGCATGATCCAGATGGCGTCTTTATAAAAAAATGGGTTCCAGAGCTAGCCAATGTACATCTTGCCTTTATACATGAGCCTTGGAAAATGTCTTCTATGGAGCAAACCTTTTGTAATGTGTATATTGGTGAGCAGTATCCTTTTCCTATTGTAGATTTACAACAAAGCGCTGCCTTGGCTAGAGATAAAATATGGGGACACAAAAAGCACCCTGCAGTACAAAAAGAGAAAAAGAAAATATTGCAAACACATGTAAATAAAAAACACAATGATTTACACTAAAAAAGATATTGAGCACCTAGATCGCATTAGTAGGCTAAAAATAATTAATGCTGTTACTGGTATAAAACCTGCAAACCTAATAGGGAGCATTAGTGATACTAAAATATCAAATCTAGCCATCTTCAGTTCAGTGGTACATCTGGGCAGCAATCCAGCTTTACTTGGATTTATTTCAAGGCCTCAAACCCTTGAGGTAGGACACACGCTAAGAAACATTCAAGAAAATGGATCTTATACCATAAATCATATACATCCTAGTTTTGTAGAAAATGCGCACTATACCTCAGCTAAATTTAGCCAGGAAGAGTCAGAATTTGAACACTGCGGGCTCACCCAAGAGTACCACAAAGACATCTTGGCCCCTTTTGTAAAACAAAGTACTTTTAAAATGGGGATGCAGTTTATTGAAACATTAGAAATCAAACACAATGGCACGGTGATGGTAATTGGTGAAATACAAAAACTAATTATCGATGATAGCGCAATGGTTGATGATGATATAGACTTGCAGGCTAGCAATAGCATTGGCATCTCTGGGCTTAACAGTTATTATGCTTTGAAAAAAATAGCACAATTTCCATACGCTAGAGTAGAAGAATTACCTAAGTTTTAAGAATGAAAAAACAACATCTCCCTCAAAAAATATGCACAGTGTGCAAGCTTCCCTTTTCTTGGCGTAAAAAATGGGAGAAAAATTGGGAACATGTAAAATATTGCAGTAAACGCTGCAGCTCAAACAAATGAAACAGATCCATCTTATATTTCCGCACCAACTATTTAAGGAGTCACCTCTTTTTGATACAGATGCGCCTATCTACCTAGTTGAAGAATATTTGTTTTTTAAACAATATCCTTTCCATAAACAAAAAATAGCCTTCCATAGAGCTAGCATGAAGCGCTATGCAGATTTTCTCACAAAAGAGAAAAACAGGGAGGTTACCTACGTAGAATCTATCCAAAAAATTTCAGATATAAGGGAGCTATTACCAGCGTTAAAAAAACAAGGCATTAGCCACATAAACTATATAGACCCTACAGATAACTGGCTTAACAAAAGAATACAAGAAGGCTGTAAAGCTTTAGGTTTCTCTTTTAAAACAATGGAAAACCCACTGTTTTTAAACACAAAAGAAGACTTGATTCCCTTTTTTGGAAAGCATAAAAAGAAATACCACCAAACAACTTTTTACAAAGAGCAACGAAAAAAGCGAAACATACTAATGGATCCAGAGGCTAAGCCAATGGGAGGCAAATGGACCTATGATACAGAAAACAGAAAGAAATATCCAGCAAAAAAAATACCGCCTGCCATTTCATTTCCAGATGTAGACTCCTACACTAAGGAGGCAAAACAGTATGTAAACTCTCATTTCTCTACCCATTTAGGAAGTCTTACTCCATATGCCTTATACCCTACTAGTTTTGAAGCTACAAAATCATGGTTACAGCAATTTTTCGAGCAACGTTTTATGGAATTTGGGGTATATGAAGATGCAATAGTGGCAGAAAACTCTATTTTAAATCATAGCGTATTAACTCCAATGCTTAATGTGGGTTTAATTACTCCCTCAGAAATTATTGATGCTTGTTTGGATTTTGCTAAAAAAAATAAGGTTCCTATAAACTCTACAGAGGGTTTTGTGCGTCAAATTATTGGGTGGAGAGAATTTATACGAGGTATTTATGAATCTAGAGGTAGCCATGAGCGCACCACTAATTATTGGAATTTTAAAAAGAAAATACCAGCCTCTTTCTATGATGGGACAACAGGCATACCTCCTATTGACCAAACCATAAAAAAAATACTAGAGACTGGATATTGCAACCACATAGAACGCCTAATGATTTTAGGAAACTTCATGATGTTATGTGAGTTTGATCCAGATGAAGTATACCGCTGGTTTATGGAACTATTTATAGACTCCTATGACTGGGTAATGGTTACCAATGTGTATGGTATGAGTCAATACGCAGATGGAGGACTAATGGCTACCAAACCCTATATTAGCGGCAGTAACTATATCATAAAAATGAGTAATTATAAAAAAGGTGATTGGCAGGCTACCTGGGATGGCTTATTTTGGAGGTTTATGCATACACACAGAGCCTTTTTCTT
>JABHYI010000069.1 GCA_018656255.1 Bacteroidota bacterium | reverse complement strand
TGTTGATGTATCAGCTGCACAGGCAACTGCTGAGCAAACAAGCACTGAAGAAGAATAATTTATAACTATTAATATTTCAGAAATATAAAAAGACACATTTCTGATTCTAATTATTTTAAGATGAAAAAATCATTACTATTGGCAAGCGCACTTTTAGTTGCGGTAGCGTCCTTTGGTCAAAAAAAAGAAATTAAAAAAGCTCAAAAAGCGTTTATAAAAGGAGATGTTGATGTAGCACAAATGTGGCTTGATACTGCAGCCACTAAATTAGGTGAAGCAGACCTTGATACAAAAATAGATTACTATTTAGCTAAAGGTGAAATAACCCTTTCTCAGGCTGGAAAATCTGGATATCAGCAAATGGAAGATGCAGCCACTGCTTATAAAATGGCTCAAAAGCTAGACACAAAAAAGCAGTATCAGGCTATGATTAATGATGGTTTAGCCAACACTCGTGTAGCTTTGTTTAACAGTGCTATTGTAGAATCAAACGCAAAAAACTTCGCTTCAGCTGGAGAAAAATTTTACTTAAGCTATACGGTGAAAAATGACACTATTGATTTGTACTATGCAGCAGGAAGTATGGTAAATGCAAAAAACTATGAAGCAAGTCTTGATTATTATCAGCAGCTATTAGCTCTTGGGTATACAGGTATCAAAAAGAAATATACTGCACTTCGTATAGAAGATGATAAGGAAGTAACCTTTGCCTCAGAGCAAGACAGAAACACTGAGTTACTATCTGGAAAATACACCAAACCAGGTGAGCGAATGTCTGAATCTGTAAAAGGAGATATTTTAAAAAATGTAGTGCTTATTCTCTCAAGTAGAGGAGAGAATGATAAAGCCATTGCACTGATGAAAGAAGCTAGATTAGAAAACCCTACAGATATAACTCTAGTTAGAGCAGAAGCAGAAATGGTATACAAAATGGGAGATATAGCCCGTTATGATGAATTGATGCAACAAGTCTTGGCGTTTGATCCTACAGACCCAGAACCCTATTATAACATAGGTGTTGTAGCGGCTGCTTCAGGAAACCCAGTAAAAGCCATGGAGTTCTACAAAAAAGCGATTGAATTAAAACCAGACTATTCATCTGCTCAGGTAAATCTTGGCGCTTTGATACTCAGAGATGAGATGAAAATTGTAGATGAAATGAACTCTTTAGGAATGTCTAAGGCAGATTCTAAAAAGTATGATGCCTTAGAAACAAAGCGAGAAGGACTTTACCGAGAAGCGCTTCCGTATCTGGAAGCGGCGTATGCTTCAAGAGGTGATAATCCGCAACTAATAAGAAAGTTAATGGAGATTTACAGCCAGCTAAGTATGGATGCTAAGTTTTCTGAAATGAAATCTAAACTCTCAGAGTTAGAGAATTAGAATACATCTAAACTGCATTAAAAAATCCCGCTATCACATGGCGGGATTTTTTATGTAAAGATCATAGTAAGTCTATTAAATTAGTTATATAATGCGCTTAATCACTCTTAATTTATGAGTATGAAGGCTTGTTTGAATATTAAAAATACCTGTATGGTCTAACCTGTCTATGCGTACTTTTCCATGGGCATGAATAATATAGTTGTCTTTCATTATAATTCCTACATGGGTTATATCTCCCTCAGCGTTATCGAAAAATGCTAAATCACCAGGTTCACTTTCTTCTATAAAACTTAGGGCCTCTCCTTGCTCAACTTGTTGGCTTGCATCACGTTTTAGACGGTACCCATTTAGCTTGTACACCATTTGAGTAAATCCACTACAATCTATACCAAAAGGAGTTTTACCACCCCACAGATAAGGTGTGTTAAGGTATAAAAGAGCTATGTTTATTAAATTGTCTTTTGCAAATTTTGCTTCTACGCTACTACCTTCAAAATCATGATTTAAAATAGCTAAGCCGTTTAAAGAACTACCCATGACTATAGATAACATTTGGTTATCCTTGGTGTAGACCATATCTACCAAGTCTTCACAGACAATAGGAGTCTGCCTTGAGATATCATTGTAATTTTCTTCTTCAATAAATAGAAATTGTTTGTTGTCTATCCAGGCCTCATAGCTATCAAAGGCTAAGCGTATTCTACTCCATTTTTTTCTAGACTCTAATACTTTAAAGACTTCACCGTACAATACTTGGGTCACTAGTTCACTGCTGTCTGCAGCTTCAGCCCTAAGGGGCACTATACTAAGGTTGCAAATACCATATTTCATAGAATAAATTGTGAGTTAGGCTCTTTCAATTACCATGGCAGAGGCGCCACCACCACCATTACAAATTGCTGCAGCTCCTAATTTTGCGTCGTTTTGTTGCAGCACATTTAATAGCGTTATTAATATACGAACACCACTAACACCCAGTGGATGCCCTAAAGAAACAGCGCCACCATTTACATTTACAGTGCTGCTATCAAGACCTAAAATTTTCATATTAGCAAGACCAACTACCGCAAATGCTTCGTTAAGTTCAAAATATTCTATTTGATCTTGTGTTACACCTGCTTTAGCAAGTGCTTTTGGTAGAGCCTTTGATGGTGCTGTTGTAAACCATTGCGGCTCATGAGCCGCATCTGCATACCCTTTAATGGTTGCCAATATGGTAAGTCCAAGTGAGTTGGCTTTTTCTTCGCTCATTAAAATTAGTGCACCAGCTCCATCATTGATAGTGGAAGCATTAGCAGCTGTAACAGTACCTTCTTTAGAAAATGCAGCACGCAGTGCAGGGATTTTATCTATTTTAACGTTTTTAAACTCTTCATCCTCAGTTATAATAAGGGCATCACCTCTTCGTTGAGGTACTGCAACGGGAATTACTTCGTTAGAGAATTTCCCTTCACTCCAAGCCTTTGCTGAGCGTCTGTAAGATTCTATAGCAAAAGCATCTTGGTCTTCTCTCGAGAAACTATATTTTGTTGCACAGTTATCTGCCAAAAAACCCATGGCATTTTTGTCAAAGGGATCAACCAGACCGTCTTTTTGCATACCATCTTCCACGGCGGCTGGTCCAAATTTCACTCCTTTTCGCATGTGCACATAATGAGGAATATTACTCATACTTTCCATACCTCCAGCTATAACCACATTGGCGTCACCAAGTGCAATAGCCTGCGCTGCATTCATTACAGCTTTCATACCAGAGGAGCACACTTTGTTTACTGTAGTACAGGGCACCGTATCTGGTATGCCAGCACCTAATGCTGCTTGTCTTGCTGGTGCTTGTCCTACACCGGCCTGAACAACATTACCCATATATACCTCATCTACTTGGGTTGGGTCTAGGTTAATTCTATCCAAGGCTCCTTTAATAGCAAAGCTTCCTAATTGGCTTGCTGTTAATGAAGACAGCCCTCCCATAAAACTTCCTATTGGAGTACGTACCGCAGAAACAATAACAACTTTTTTAATCATAATGTTGAATTAATATTTATTTAATGTGTACCTATAGTGAGGTTTAAATAATGGCTACGAAATTACATATTTCTAACTAAATTATCAATCTTTACCGCCATAGGTTTTGTCATTGCTTATTCCAATAGGTATCTTTACCTTGAATATTTTACTATGAAAAATACATTAAGCACTTTATCTAGAAATCAATCCCTACTATACAAAGGGTTTCTTTTTATTGCAGCTACCTTTTTAATACTTTATCTTTTTCCAAAAGCAGGACAGTTTAAGTATGATTTTCAGAAAGGAAAGCCTTGGCAGTATGAGAATTTGTATGCTCCTTTTAGTTTCACAATAAAAAAAGATGCTGTATCTCTAGCCTCAGAGAAAGATCAGATAGTTAACAATGCAGTTCCATATTTTAATATGGATATGGCTATTGTAACAACTGTTACAAAAGAGTTTTACCGCCTGTTAGATGAGGCCTATCAAAATTCATTGTTTAGGGTACCTAAACTATCAATACAAAGTAAAGGAGCAGCTATTATAGACCAAATTTATAAGCATGGTATTGTAAATGAATTGTATTCTTATGATCCAGATAAGCTTGTGTATCTTAAAAGCAGTAATGAAATTGATGAGGTTACTTTTCATCAAATTGTAAGTTTCGATAACATCGAGTCTATAGTAAAAGCAGCTACTTCTTTAGAAACCATTTCTCCTAGTATAGATTTGTTAGAAAAAATACTTAAAATAGTTATTAAACCTAATGTTTCT
>JABHYI010000112.1 GCA_018656255.1 Bacteroidota bacterium | reverse complement strand
ATGCATTGTGAGCATATGATAATTGTGGTAATTCAAAAGCCATAATAAGAAATTTTAAAATTATTGTTTTTTAATCTTATGCAAAGTTACGCATTAAGGGCTAAATATACTGTTATAGAAATATTAAGGTTTTAATACCTCCAAAGAAAGCTTTTATTGGCATCTACTTTTGCGTAATTTAGTGCAAAATATTAATCTTGAAAAACGACACTCCTTTTTTAATTTATGACGCCGCAGCGGGCAGCGGTAAAACATATACCCTGGTAAAAGAGTACCTGGGGTTTTTGTTGAATCAACAAAAAAACAACTATTACCAATCTCTACTGGCCCTTACCTTTACCAATAAGGCTGTTGCAGAGATGAAAGATCGCATCATTGAAAATTTGGTGGCCTTTTCTTCAACATCTTCTGTAGCAACCCCCCCACAAATGATGCAAGATCTTGCATCAGAGTTGTCCTTAGGGCTTCCTAAAATTCAGGCAAATGCAAAGGCAATCCTCAATCATATACTACATAACTATGCCGGGTTTAGTGTTGAGACTATCGATAAATTTAACCACCGTCTTATTCGTACTTTTGCAAAGGATCTCTCCTTGCCTAGTAATTTTGAGGTGGTGCTTGATCCAACGGCATTACTTAAAGAGGCAGTAGATAAACTCATAGACAAAACAGGGGTAGACCAAGCCATCACAAAGGTATTAGTTGCCTTTGCCTTAGAAAAAGCCGATGATGACAAATCCTGGGACATCTCTAAAGATATTTTTAAAGCAGCAACACTCTTAAACAATGAAGATGACGCGGCGCATATCTCCCATTTTAAAGACAAAACACTTTCAGACTTTGGAGAATTTAAAAAAGAACTTCTCAAAAACAAACACCTTGGTGAAGCTACTATTTTAAAAGCGACCAAAGTAGTTTCTGATATTATACAAACCCATGGCCTGGACAAAAAATCCTTCTCAAGAGGTTCATTTATCACCTTTATAGAAAGATTAAAAAGCAAAGAGTATGGCAAGATAGATTTTTCAGCCATGTGGATACAAGACCTTGCACAAAAGCCAATGTATGGCGTCACCTGGGCAAAAAAAAATGAAGCCCTTGCAGCTATTATAGATCAAAACCAATCGGTCTTTGAAGCCTTTATTGCTGCTGCTCAAAAACAAGTAAACAACCTTAGGTTTATTGCCGCCATTTTAAAAAACCTCACCCCGCTTTCTGTAATTAATTTGGTGAGTAAAGAACTCGCCACACTACAAGAGGAGCAAAGCCTTGTTCCCATTGCACAGTTTAATGCGCTTATACATAAAGAAATAAAAGACCAGCCGGCTCCCTTTATCTATGAGCGCCTAGGAGAGCGGTATAGCCATTTCTTCATTGATGAGTTTCAAGACACCTCTGTCATGCAATGGCAGAACATGATTCCTTTGTTGGATAATTCTCTATCCCAGGCCCAAACCTCCAAAGAAGGCTCACTTCTTTTGGTAGGAGATGTAAAACAAGCAATTTATAGATGGAGGGGCGGTAATCCTGAACAGTTTTTATCACTCATCCATGAAAATTCTGCCTTTGACACGGCAATTCCTGTGATAGAAAACCTGCCTAAAAATTACCGCAGTTTAAAAGAGGTTATTGATTTTAACAACAACTTTTTCACCTACGCATCCCAATTCTTAGAAGATTCCCAGCATGAAAAATTATATATAGATGGCAACAATCAAGGATGTAATGAAAAAGCAGATGGATATGTTAATTTAGAATTTATTGATGCCCAAAACAAGGAAGAAAAAAACCAATTATACGCAGAAAAAACCCTTGCCATTGTCACGCAATTAAACCAGCAAGGATTTGCCTACAGTGATATTTGTGTGTTAACCCGCAAGAAAGATGACGGGGTGTTTTTAAGTACCTACCTTATGGAGCATGATATAAATGTTATCTCCTCAGAGACTTTATTGCTAGAAAATGCAGATGTGGTTAAATGTATTTGTAACACCATTTTACTCAGTGTACAACCCACAGACACACAAACCAAAATACGGGTGCTAGATTTTTTGCACGCTCATTATAAAATAGCCATAGATAAGCACGCTTTTTTCACTTCGTTTTTGGAACAGGGAGCTCTTTTTTCTGAAACACTAAAAAAACATGGTATCAATTTCGATCTTCAGCAGGTGGGGCAAAAATCTTTATATCAGGGCGCAGAGTATATTGTAAAACACTTTGGTTTAGATAAAATTGCAGATGCCTATTTATATGGTTTTATGGATCTTATTTTTGAATACCAACAAAAACCACAGGCAGACACCTTGGGCTTTTTAGACTTTTGGGAAACAAAAAGACAGACCGCCTCCATTGCCTGTGGAGAAAACACTAACGGTGTGCAGTTCATGACTATTCATAAGGCCAAAGGGCTAGAGTTTCCGGCGGTTATATTTCCATACGCCAATATAGAACTCTACAAAGAGCAGGAACCCAAGACTTGGATTTCGGTTCCAGATACTTGGAGCCAAGACTTTGATCAAACACTTATTAATTACAATAAAAGTATTGCCGATTACAACCCACAAGGTGCGGAAATTCATTCAAAAAGAAGACAAACCATAGCCCTAGACAATTATAACCTATTGTATGTAACTCTTACGCGCGCCGTAGAGCAGCTATATATCATTACAGAGAGTCCCAAAGAGGTTAAAGACAACTTGCAAAATTTTCAGCAACTTTTTTCTGAATTTCTAAAACATCAGGGCAGATGGTATGAAAATCAAAAGGTGTATACCTTCGGAAATTTCAGCCCTCAGGCTCATGGTAAGACCAAACAAACCAGTAAGAGGGTGTCTCCTAAATTTATAAGTAGTACCCCCCAAGGACATAATTTGCATATTATAAACAACAGGGGAGTTGGTACAGATATAAAAATAAAGGAGGCTATTGTTGAAGGAAATCTTTTTCATGACACCATGCAGGAAATTAAACACCATGGTGATGAGGCATTTGTTTTTCAGAAATTAAGACGCCTTGCAACCATCTCTGAGCAAAAAATAGCCGCCTTGCAATTAAAGGTGCAAACCGTATTACAAGATCCAG
This sequence comes from Bacteroidota bacterium, assembly GCA_018656255.1. Taxonomy (GTDB): domain Bacteria; phylum Bacteroidota; class Bacteroidia; order Flavobacteriales; family Flavobacteriaceae; genus Patiriisocius. The sequence goes on along the minus strand of JABHYI010000112.1, from coordinate 5,373 downwards.
CTCTGTATCCCTTATTTGAAAATGATGCCCAGGTATATAATGAGCGAGATATTATCACTAAGCAAGGGCATAGCTTAAGACCAGATAGATTAAACTTTCATCCTCAAACAAACTCGGTAACTATTGTAGATTACAAAACAGGTACTCCTAGTTATGAGCATGAAGATCAAATTAACGGCTATGCCAACGCGCTTTTTGAGATGGGGTATACCATTAAAGACAAAATTTTGGTCTATACAAACCAAACAATACTAATAAATAAAATTTAACTTTGCTTTTTTAAAATCATCGTAAACCACACACATGTACGGAAACATTAAGGAGCATTTACAAAAGGAAATACAAGACATTAAGGATAATGGTCTTTTTAAAACAGAGCGAATCATCACCTCCCCTCAAGGCGCAGAAATAACAATCAGTACCGGAGAAACAGTATTAAATTTTTGCTCAAACAACTACCTAGGGCTTTCTTCTCATCCAGAAGTTGTACAGGCGGCAAAAGACGCTATGGACACCCATGGTTTTGGAATGTCATCGGTTCGTTTTATTTGCGGCACCCAAAACATCCATAAAAAATTGGAATCTAAAATCGCAGATTTTTACGGCACCCAAGACACCATATTATACGCCGCTGCTTTTGATGCTAACGGAGGTGTTTTTGAACCTCTCCTAGGTAAAGAAGATGCTATAATTAGTGATTCTCTAAATCATGCCTCTATTATTGACGGCGTGCGTTTGTGTAAAGCAGCACGATACAGGTATGCAAATAACAACATGCAGGAGCTTGAGCAAAGACTTATAGAGGCAAATGAAAATGGCGCTCGTTTTAAAATTATTGTAACAGACGGGGTCTTTTCTATGGACGGCGTTGTTGCTTCTCTAGATAAAATTTGCGATTTAGCAGATGCCTATGACGCACTTGTGATGATTGATGAGTGTCATGCAACTGGGTTTATTGGTGAAACAGGTAGAGGAACCCTTGAGGATAAAGGCGTTATGGGCCGTATCGATATTATTACCGGCACCCTAGGAAAAGCGATGGGTGGTGCCATGGGAGGATATACTACTGGTAAAAAAGAAGTCATTGAATTATTGCGTCAACGTTCTCGCCCGTATTTATTTTCAAATTCATTAGCCCCTGCAATTGTAGGTGCCTCTATAAAAGTGTTTGAAATGCTCGAGAGTGATACCACATTAAGAGATACTCTAGAGAATAATACCAATTATTTTAAAAAAGCAATGAAGGAAGCTGGTTTTGATATTGTAGATGGTGACTCTGCTATTGTTCCAGTAATGTTGTATGACGCCAAGCTTTCTCAGACCATGGCAAACATGTTACTGGAAGAAGGCATCTATGTGATAGGCTTCTTCTACCCAGTGGTACCAAAGGATAAGGCCAGAATTAGGGTGCAGTTATCTGCAGCACATACCAAAGCACATCTAGACAAAGCCATACAAGGATTTATTAAAGTGGGTAAAAAACTTGATGTTATATAGCCTGTAGTGATATATAAAGACAAAAAAACATCTTGAATTTATTAAAATTTTAATAGATTTGTTTTTGTTAATAAACTTTAACAACTTACTTTTGCATTAAATAATACATATAACTAAACAAATAATTATGAAACATCTTAAAAGTATCTTAGTTGCTGCCCTTGTTCTATTAGTAACAGGCGTAACAAATGCTCAAGATAAAAACAATCCATGGGCTATCGAGGTAGGTGTAAACGCAGTTGATACATTCCCAACAGGTCTTAGAGACGGACAAACAGAGAAAGACCCTTTAAACGGTAATCTTTTCGATGAATACTTTAATGTAGAAGATCATTACAATGTTCTTCCTTCTGTATCTAGAGTTGCTGTAGGATATTACTTAGGTGATGGATTTACAATGGGCGCAGTAGGTACTGTAAATAAAATCGAAAAAATAGGTCGTGTTGAGGTTGAAAGCATGACATACTACGGTTTTGATGGAGAAATAAAATATAGCTTTAGAGAAATGCTAGGTAACGGTTGGGTTGATCCATCTATCGGTATTGGTGGAGGTTACACTTGGCTTGGTGATGCTAGATTTGGTACTGCCAATGGTATTGCTGGTGTTAAGTTTTGGATGTCAGAATCTTTAGCTGTAAACTTCCAGTCTACCTATAAGCATTCTTTTGAGGACTACGGAGCTAAGCATTTCCAACATTCTGTTGGTGTATTGTTTAAGTTTGGTGGAAAAGATACAGACTCAGACGGTGTATATGACCACGAAGATGCTTGTCCAGAAATTGCAGGTCTTGCACAATTTAACGGTTGTCCTGATACAGACCTTGACGGTGTAGAAGACAGAGAAGATACCTGTCCTAATACTCCAGGTCTTGCAGAATTTGCAGGTTGCCCAGATACAGACGCTGATGGTGTTGCAGATCCACAAGATGCTTGTCCTACTGTTGCAGGTCTTGCTTCTATGAATGGTTGTCCAGATGCTGATGGTGACGGTGTTACTGATGCAGATGATGCATGTGCAGACCAGGCTGGTGATAAAGCTAACAAAGGATGCCCATGGCCAGATAGTGATAACGATGGTGTTTTAGACAAAGACGATGAATGTCCTGCAGTAGTTGGTACTGTTGCGAACAAAGGATGTCCAGAAGTTCCTCAATTAACTGTTGAGATTATGAAAGACCTTAATGATATGTCAAAAACGATTTTGTTTGATATCGGAGAATCTACAGTACATTCAGATTCTTATGATACACTTCAAAACATGAAAGATATCATGAGTATGTATTCAGATGCTTCTTTTGTAATCACTGGTTATACAGATAACACTGGTAGCGATACTAAAAACCAAACACTTTCTGAAGAGAGAGCAATGGCTGTAAAAACATATTTAGAATCACTAGGACTTACTGCAGGTAGATTATCTACAGAAGGTGCTTCAACTTCTAACCCGGCTGCTTCAAATAACACAAGAGCTGGTAGAAAGCAAAACAGACGTGTAGAGATTTCTTCTAAAGAGTAATCTTCCACAAATAAATACTAGAAAACGCCTCCTTTTAAGGGGGCGTTTCTTATTTTTATAACATGCATACTTTCCTTGAAGAAACAATTCAATACCTCACAAAAAAACACGGCTCTTTATCGCAGCTCACTATTATTCTTCCAAGTAAAAGAGCGGGTGGGTTTCTCTTAAATTACTTAAAGAAGCAAGCCCTAAGTACTAGCTTCGCCCCTAAAATTATTAGCATAGAAACATTTATTGAAAGTGTTTCTGACCTTCAGATCATTGACCCAACGGCGCTGTTATTTAAAAGTTATGAAACCTATCTCAAACTAGATAGTATCCCAGAGAAAGAAAGTTTTGACACCTATAGCACATGGGCCGCTACATTACTGGGAGATTTCAACGAGATAGACCGCTACCTACTAGACACCCACTTGTTTTTTAATTACCTCAATGATATTCAAGATTTAAATCATTGGTATCTTAGAGACGATAAAACCCCGCTTATAGAAAAATACCTTGCTTTTTGGAATAGTCTCCATGAGTTTTACAAGACACTAAAAGACAGCTTATTAAAAGACCACCAAGGCTACCAAGGGCTTGTGTATAGAAAAGCTGCTCAGGACATCTCTCATTACATGGAGGCCAACCAAAGCACCAAGCATGTTTTTATAGGTTTTAACGCACTTAATACCGCAGAGCAGAACATACTCCAAGAACTTCTAGAACTAGACCAAAACGAGGTTATTTGGGACACAGACAGTTATTTCTTTGAAGACACGACTCACAGTGCGTCATTGTTTTTAAGAGGGTACAAAAATAATTGGAAGCACTACCAAAAAAAACCGTTCACCAACATCGCTAGTAATTTTATAAAACCCAAGACATTTTCATTTGTTGGGGTTCAAAAAAATATAGGACAAGTTAAATATGTAGGTAATCTATTGGCTTCATACACCAAAGAACAACTAGCCCACACTGCCATTGTTTTGGCAGATGAAAACCTATTAGTGCCTTTATTACACTCACTACCACAAAACGTTGATCAGGTAAATATTACCATGGGGGTAGCCCTAAAAACGATGCCTTTTGCTACTTTTTTTGAAATTCTATTTTCAGTAAAATCAAAACCTGCTGGCAGTTATTACTATAAAGATGTACAATCTATTTTAAGCCACCCTTTTATTAGCAACTTGATGGTAGGTGCCGCCGCTACTTTAGCCCAGATTAAAAAGGAGAATATAACCCATAGCACCCAGGTGTATTTACAGTCAATTTCAGACCCAAAGGATCATGAAATTTTACAGTTGCTATTTCAAGACTGGGGCCTTGACAGCGGTGTGGCTATTGCCTGTTGTAATAAATTACTGGAGCGTGCAACCTCGCGCAGATTAAGTTCTATAGAAGAAGTTTGTGTATCCTACCTGCAAGAGATCTTTTTAAAAATTGCAGCTCTTAATGATTCTTATAGCTATGTAACAACACTCAAGACAGTGCAACAGTTATACAGAGAACTCATAGCAAATACAACCCTAGATTTTAAAGGAGAGGCCTATCAGGGGCTTCAAATTATGGGGGTGTTAGAGTCAAGGGTTTTAGACTTTAAAAATGTAATAATGCTCTCTGTAAACGAAGGTACTTTACCCTCTGGAAAATCAAACAACTCTTTTATCACCTATGATTTAAAAAAGCAATACAACCTGCCAAGCTTTTCCGAGAAAGACGCTATTTACACCTACCATTTCACTCATCTATTACAAAGAGTAGAAACCGCTACCCTACTATATAATACCCACACAGAGGGATTAAATACAGGGGAGAAAAGTAGATTTTTATTACAACTTGAAGTGGCCAAAGTGGCCAATCATACCATCACTCATACTACCGTGAGCCCAACGATAAGCATGGGCCAAAAAACAATGGCGCGTATAGAGAAAACCCCGAAAATTTTAGAGCGTTTGCAAGAAATAGCTTCTGTCGGTTTTTCTCCGTCTTCTCTTACTAGTTATATTAGAAATCCTATAGATTTTTATTTTCAGAAGGTGTTAAAAATCCAAGAGCTTCAAGAAGTAGAGGAAACCGTAGCGGCCAACACCCTAGGAACCATAGTGCATGATGCCCTCGAGGAGTTATACACCCCCTTTGTGTCTAAGGCATTATCGGTAGCTGCTTTAGAGGGCATCTATCCTAAAATTTCGGCAGAGATCACGGCACAGTTTATAAAAAGCTTCAAGGGTGGAGATTTCTCTACTGGTAAAAACCTACTCATTTTTGAAGTTGCAAAAAAGTATGTTTCCAATTTTATTGATTTTGAAATCAAGGAGGTGAAGGCGGGCCATGAAATTATAATTAAAGCACTAGAGGCAGATTTAGGCATT
>JABHYI010000097.1 GCA_018656255.1 Bacteroidota bacterium | reverse complement strand
TGATTGCGAAAAACTATCTGAGGTTATCTATGAGCAAACAAACAAAAACGTAAATTACAATACCTTAAGGCGTATTTACGGCCTGGCAAAACCAGTAAAAACGCGCAAAGACACACTAGATGTATTAAGCCAATATGTTGGCTATGAATCTTTCTATCACTTCGTGAATGCTGCTCCCTATGAAATAAGTTGGGAAAGTCGTCTGTATTTATACGAACTTAAAGACAACAAAGACACTAAAGCACTTCTTTTATTTTTAGAACAAAAATCACAAAGAGGTGAAGATATCGTCCTTCCAATAATCAATCTAATACGAGAGTTTTTACTAGCAAAAAGAATTCACGAATTAAACACCTTATTTGCCTCAGAGGTGCTTAGCAATAATATTATAACCTACAAACAAAAATTAATTATCGGAAACTCTGTAGGCATATTGCTGCGAGGAATAATACTCAGCAAACAAGAAGTCAATCTGCTTTGCAAAACACCATTTTTTGGGGCTACTATTTTTGAAATATTTGTTGACTACTCTTTTTTGAATGGGTATTACGCAGTGTTTTTAAAATATTTTAAAGAAAAGCAAAACTATAAAAACAAGCTATTTGTAAGCTGCCTATTAAATCTTAAAAGTTTTCTAAACAATGAAAAAATAAAGAATATCAAAATTAGTGACACCCAGCTTATGGAGTTGCACCCTATACTTATTGGAAGGTGTTTTTCAAATTTTTTGCTTTCAGAAAAAAAAGAAGCATGTTTTTTTGATATTAAAACAATAGCAAATTCCACTACTTTTTTATCACGTGCGTATGAAATTTATTACGAGCCAATGGTTATTGCAATTATAACAAAAAATTTAAAAGTGCAATCTTGGCTTATAGTAGAAATAGAAAAATACCTTAGCGAAAACGCCTACCCAGAACCTCACTATTTGGAAACCTTTCATTTAATGAAAACGTGGTATTATGCCCAAACAGGTGCTATAGAAAAAGCTAAAGATATGTTTGAAAAAATCAATATCAATACCTTTATACTAAGCTATAAAACATTTCTTCTTTTTTTCTACTATGCTGCAGGCTACAAACTATACCAAACCATAGAATTAAAGCAGCAAACGGAAAATTATCTTAAAAAAAATCCCTACAAATACCTCACTCAGTTTTGTGCTAATTACTTGAACCACACAAGTAAAACTTAGGTCACACTATTATAGTAAAATCTTATTTGGTTGTTTTGCCACCCATTTTAGTGAAAACCGAATCTACAGGCTCCCAAAGTTCTATCTTGTTCCCCTCATGATCCATTATATGCACAAACTTTCCGTATTCAAAAGTTTGAATTGCATCTAATATGGTAACATTGTTTGATTTTAACTTATCTACAAGACCCTCAATGTTTTGGACTCTGTAGTTAATCATAAACTCTTTTTTGGAGGGCGAAAAATACGTACTATCTTTTTCAAAGGGACTCCACTGCAGATAATTAATCTCTTGTGGGCGATGCGCATTTCGAAACTCTATGCTTGAACCCCATTGATTGGTTTGTAAGCCTAAATTTTCTGAATACCAATCTTTTGTTTTTTGAGTGTCTTCTGAAAAGAAGAAAATGCCACCAATGCCTGTGACTTTTGGAACTAGAGCAGTAGCTTCTGGGTTCTCTCTTTTAGCATCTTTTTTTTCTTTCATTTTTGTTTTTTAATAATTCAAATATCAAAACGGCAAAACACACTAGTGCATGTCTAAGATACTAAAAATAGTATTTAAACTCAGCTAATTAAAGACTCAACAATTTTTAGAAATTAACAAGTACAATACAGCCCTAAACACCTTTGCATTTATACGAATGCTTATATTTGCTTTTTAAAACTTAACAAGCGGTGCAACTTATTGCATTAGCTGCACAAACTAACTTATGGCAAAGAATTATTACGACCCTGCTGACTTAAAAAAATTTGGTAACATTACACAATGGAGCGAAGAACTTGGCAACAAGTTTTTTGAATATTACGGCAAAGTATTTGAAGAGGGCGCGCTAACAGCTCGAGAAAAAACACTAATTGCCTTGGCGGTATCTCACACAGAACAATGCCCATACTGTATCGATGCTTACACTAAAGATGCGCTGCAAAGAGGGGTTACAAAAGAACAAATGATGGAAGCCGTGCATGTAGGAGCAGCTATTAAAAGCGGTGCAACACTGGTTCATGGCACCATGATGATGAATAAAGTAAATAAGCTAGAAATGTAACCCTAAAAAAATGGCTAAAACAATTTTAAGTAAGGTTTAAGAAATAGTTTATAATAGAAATGCTGCGATATAAATTGCAATAAAAAACAACAGACTTTTACATAGAGTCACTAGTATGGCAAAACTAAAACAACAATCCCTCCATAAAAGAGAAAACCAATTGGCAAACTCAAATCGTCAATTAGAAATTTTAAATGGTGGTATTTTCGAAAATGGAGAACTACCCACTTTTGCAAAAAAAATAACACAGACCAACCAATTCCCTCTTCGTCCAAAAAAGCTGGAAATACTTCAAATTAATGTTGGTTATATGTGTAACCAAGTATGCGAACACTGCCATGTTGATGCAGGGCCAGACAGAAAAGAAATCATGACCTGGGAAACTATGCAAAAGTGTCTTGAGATCATAAAAAACACAGGAGCTCACACCTTAGACCTTACAGGTGGCGCCCCAGAAATGAACCCAAACTTTAGACGTTTTGTAGAAAAGGCGAGCCTGGCAGGTATTAAAGATTTTATTGTAAGAAGCAACCTAACCATCATAAGAGCCAATAAAAAATACCATGATTTACCTCAATTCTTTAAAAAATACAATGTTCATGTTGTAAGTTCAATGCCTCACTGGACAAGAGGCAAAACAGATAAACAACGCGGAGAAGGGGTTTTTGATATGTCTATAACTGCATTACAGCAATTAAATGCAGTGGGGTATGGAATGCCTGACAGTGGTTTAAAACTAGATTTAGTCTACAATCCAAACGGGGCATACTTACCAGGGGATCAATACAGCATGGAAAAAGAGTTTAAAAGCGCCCTAAAAGCAGATTTTAACATACAATTCCATAACCTCTTTGCTATTACTAACTTACCTATTTCAAGATTTCTTGACTACCTTATTGCTAGTGAAAACTATGAAGATTACATGTACCAACTTGTGGAGGCATACAATCCAAAGGCTGTTAAAAGCGTTATGTGTAGCAATACAATTTCTATTTCCTGGGACGGGTATTTGTATGACTGTGATTTTAATCAAATGCTAGGGCTCAAAGTTGCTAGTAAAGTCACCCATATAAACCAGTATAATGAATCTATTTTAAACAATAGAGACATTGTTATTTCCCAGCACTGTTATGGCTGTACCGCTGGAGCAGGAAGCAGCTGCCAGGGAGTAGTTACAACATAAAAAAACATGAAAACACTTTGTTACATCGTACTTTTTTTTGGGGCAACAACGAGCCTTGCACAGCAAACATTAGAGCAGGTTCTATTAAAATACAACAAACAAAGTATCCCTTATATTTCTGCTGAAATGCTAGCAGAGATTCAAAATGACCCCACTATAATACTACTAGACAGTAGAGAAAAAAAGGAGTATGAAGTAAGCCACATTAATGGAGCGCTATATGCAGGTTATGAAGATTTTGATTTACAAGAAGTTTCAAAAAACATTAAAAGCAAAGACGCCCAAATTATTGTGTACTGCTCTTTAGGGGTTAGAAGTGAGGATATTGCAGAGACACTCCAAAAGGCAGGATACACAAATATCAAAAACCTATATGGAGGTATCTTTAACTGGAAAAACAATAATTTACCAATAGTAAATAGACAGCAAAAACCTACAGACAGCGTCCACGTGTACTCAAAACAATGGGCAAAATGGCTCACCAAAGGCATTAAAGTAACCAATAAATAATACCTTATCCCAAAATACTATGGCAATTTTAGGAGAAAAAACAAATCTTGGTAATCAACAATCAAAAGAAGTGTTTCACCTTCCAAGTTCAAAAAGTGCGCTTATAGTTTTTACAAGAAACCCAGAACTGGGCAAATGTAAAACACGTCTTGCAGCTACAATTGGAGACCAAAGCGCCCTTGATGTCTATCGGTTTTTATTAGACCACACAGTAAAAATAACAACTCCACTTTCAGCAGATGTGTATGTGTATTATTCTGAAAAAATTAAAGATGTTGATATTTGGGATACTTCTATTTTCAGAAAAAAACAACAACAAGGTCATGATCTAGGCGATAAAATGCAACACGCATTTACAGATGTATTTAATATGGGATACCAAAGGGCCATCATTATTGGTAGTGACATGTATGACCTGACCACTCAAGAGCTGGAAGATGCTTTTTTAAAACTAGAAGACAACAACTTTGTGATAGGCCCTGCACAAGAC
>JABHYI010000202.1 GCA_018656255.1 Bacteroidota bacterium | reverse complement strand
GTGAAAAGAATAGGAACCGAAATTACCCTTCACAAGAACCGTGATTATTGGATACAACCACTACTTGATGCCGCTTCTGTTGTTTGCCAGGCTGAGGTTATGGATGCAGAGGATCCTTTATTTATTTTATACACCTCTGGATCTACCGGTAAACCCAAAGGAATGGTACATACAACTGCTGGATATATGGTGTATAGCGCCTATTCATTTAAAAATGTATTTCAGTATCAAGAGAAAGATGTGTATTGGTGTACTGCAGATATTGGCTGGGTAACAGGCCATAGTTACATTGTGTATGGCCCTTTGGCCAACGGAGCTACCTCTTTGATGTTTGAAGGGGTACCTACCTATCCAGATGCAGGACGCTTTTGGGAGGTAGTTGCAAAACACAAGGTCACTCAGTTTTATACTGCTCCCACAGCTATTAGAGCCCTGGCTAAAGAATCATTATCTCTAGTAGAGAAACACGATCTATCTTCTTTAAAGGTACTTGGCACTGTTGGAGAACCGATAAACGAAGAAGCATGGCACTGGTATGATGACCATATAGGTAAAAATAAAGCGCCCATTGTAGACACCTGGTGGCAAACAGAAACGGGAGGTATTATGATTACTTCATTGCCAGGGATAACAAAAACAATTCCTACCTACGCAACCCTGCCTCTGCCTGGTATTAAACTAGCCCTGATGGATGACACAGGACAACAAATTACAACGCCTCAGGGGCAAGGAAAACTATGTATCACCTTTCCGTGGCCTTCAATGGCGCGCACTATTTACGGAAATCATCAGCGGTATAAACAAACGTATTTCTCTGCCTTTAAAAACGTTTATTTCACGGGTGATGGAGCACTTCGGGATGCTGAAGGGAATTATAGAATTACAGGAAGAGTAGATGATGTTATTATAGTTTCTGGCCATAATTTAGGCACAGCTCCTATCGAGGACGCTATAAATCAACACCCTTTGGTTGCAGAAAGCGCTGTTGTAGGATTTGCTCATGATATAAAAGGGACCGCTCTTTACGGGTATGTAACCCTAAAAACCACCGATGTTACAAATCAAGACCAACTCCGCAAAGAAATAAATGCAAAGATTGCCCTAGAGATTGGAGCTATTGCAAAACTTGATAAAATTCAATTCACGCAGGGCTTGCCTAAAACTAGAAGCGGAAAGATAATGCGCAGAATCTTGCGTAAAATTGCCGAGAAACAAACCGATAATTTAGGAGATATTTCTACCCTATTAAATCCAGAAGTAGTGAAAGATATTAAAGAAAATGCGCTTTAAACTTTAAGATGGTTACTTCATAAAGCTTTCTGCCTTGGTTACCATATTTTTGCTTCCGCAGAAAAAAGGCACTCGTTGGTGTAGCTCTGTGGGTTTGATATCTAGTATTCTTGTATACCCGTCACTGGCTTTACCTCCAGATTGTTCTGCAATATAGGCCATTGGGTTGCACTCATATAATAAACGTAATTTTCCGTTTGGATCCTTAGAGGTGTTTGGGTACATGTATATGCCTCCTTTAATCATATTTCTATGAAAATCTGAGACCAAAGACCCAATATACCTTGAGGTGTAAGGTCTGTCCTCTTCTTCTTTTTGGCAATACTTTATATAGTCTTTTACACCCTGTGGGAAATGCACATAATTACCTTCATTTACAGAGTAAATGCTTCCGTTTTCTGGAAATTGCATGTTAGGATGCGATAAATAATAGGTTCCAATAGCCGGGTTTAACGTAAAGCCATTTACCCCATGTCCTGTAGAGTATACAATCATTGTTGAGGTACCATATACAATATATCCTGCCGCAACTTGTTTGTTTCCAGGCTGTAAAAAATCATCAATTGTTACAGGTGTTCCCTCTGGAGTAATTCTTCGGTAGATAGAAAAAATAGTACCTACAGAAACGTTTACATCTATATTAGAAGATCCATCTAAGGGGTCTATTAAAACAATATATTTATTGTCATTTTTTTCATTCCTACCCACAATGGTTATAAAGTCATCTTCTTCTTCACTGGCAATACCACATACAATTTCTCTGTTAATCAATGTTTTGATGAACACATCATTTGCGTATACATCTAGTTTTTGTTGATCCTCTCCTTGCACATTTGTTTCTCCTGCTGCCCCCAAAATGTCAACCAAACCAGCTTTGTTTACTTCATGGTTTACCACCTTTGCTGCTAAACGGATAGAATTAATTAGTCTTGAAAGCTCGCCAGAGGAGTATTTAAATTCTGTTTGGTTTTCTATAATAAATTCTCCTAATGTTTTATTTTTATTTGACATATTGAGTTGTTCAAGGAATTTAGTGCAAATATCGCATTTTTTAAGAAATTGAACCGATATTTGTGTATCAAAACCAGATCTAATGAGTGTTGTTGTAAGAAAAGCCACGAAAGAGGATATGCCTGAGGTACTCGAGCTTATCAAAGAACTTGCCGTGTTTGAGAAGCAACCAAATGCTGTGCAGATTAACGTAGACACGCTGGTTGCTGAAGGTTTTGGTAGCCAGCCCCTTTTTACTTGTTTTGTTTGTTTGCTAGAGGATCAAATTGTAGGGATGGCATTATGCTATTTTAGATTCTCTACTTGGAAGGGACGCAGTGTACATCTAGAAGATTTAATTGTGAAAGAGTCTAAACGAGGCCAGGGTGTTGGTATGGCCCTTTATAAAAGTGTTATGGAGTATGCAGCATCTTTTAATGTTAAAAGAGTAGAGTGGGTGGTCCTTGGTTGGAATACCCCTGCCATAAAATTCTACGAAAAAACAGGAGCTACAATATTAAAAGATTGGTATTTAGCTCAATTTGACCAAGAGGGATTGTCTAATTTTATTAGCCCTAATAGTTAATTTTAAAATATAGCTTTGTGAGTAACACTATGAATGTATTTAAATTTGGAGGCGCTTCTGTAAAAGATGCTCAGGGGGTAAAAAATGTAGCTACTGTTTTACAGCAAACAGGCCATACCAATCTTGTAATCGTTGTCTCGGCTATGGGCAAAATGACCAATGCTTTAGAGGGTGTTGTAAACTCTTATTTTCAAGAACCTGCAAAAGTAAAACAAGCAATAGAAGATATTAAGGCATATCACTGGTCTGTTTCCAAGGAAATATTTACAGATCTAAACGCTCCAGTTTTCAGTCAAATACAAACATTAATTACAACATTATCTTCTTTTTTACAGACCAATAAATCTACCAACCAGGCTTATGTATATGATCAGGTGGTGGGTTATGGTGAGCTTCTTTCTACCACGATAGTAACTGCATATTTAACCCAAAAAGCCATAAAAAACACTTGGGTAGACATACGCACTTGTATTGTTACAGATACTAGTTTTAGAGATGCCTCTGTAGATTGGCAAACTACAAAGCAGCAGATTGTCAAAAATATTCCTGCTACAGGCATTACAATAACACAAGGTTTTTTGGCTGCAGAGGCCACCAATAACTTCACAACAACTCTGGGTAGAGAGGGTAGTGATTACACCGCCGCAATTCTTGCCTACTGTTTAAACGCAGCAAGTGTTACCATCTGGAAAGATGTTCCTGGGGTTTTAAATGCAGACCCTAGGTATTTTAAAACCACGACCTTATTGCATCACATTTCTTATAGAGAAGCCATAGAGTTGGCCTTTTATGGCGCATCTGTGATACATCCTAAAACCTTACAGCCGCTACAGAAAAAAGAAATACCTTTATTTGTGAAGTCATTCTATGACCCACTAAGCCCAGGTACTTGTGTTGGTAAAGGGGTTACCTTAGATCCAAAAACAGCCTGTTTTATTTTAAAGAAAAGACAAGTTTTACTCTCCTTATCTTCACTAGACTTTAGTTTTATAGTAGAGAAAAACATAAGTGATGTATTTACATTACTAGATAAAAATAAAATAAAAGTTTCTTTGATTCAAAACTCTGCCATTAGCTTTTCTGTTGTTATTGATGATACATACAACAATCTTGAGGTATTACTCTGCTCACTGCGCTCTAACTTTAGGGTAAGTTGGAATGAGGATGTGACTCTTTATACCATCCGCCACGCTTCTTTAAATGATGTGAAGTCTCTAATTAAAAACAAGGTGGTTTTGTTAAAACAGGAAAGTAGAGAGACCGTGCAGTTGGTTATTAAAGATTAAAATGGGTGTTTGAAAAGTCAAGACAATAGTTTTTTATTTCTTCTCTGGCTTTTATAAATGCAGCTTGGGTTTGTTGAGCATTTCCAGTAAATTTTGACGGGTCATAAAAATCATGATGGAATCTTTCTGCGTTAGGCGCCGCAATGTAAGGGCAGTTTTCAAAGGCATGATCACAGACGGTGATGATGTAATGCCAATCTATTTCTTGGTACTCATTTACATTGTTGGAGGTATGACTAGAAATATCAATTCCGTCTTTTTTCATGGCTAAGGCCGCTCCCGGATTAATACCGTGTGTTTCTATTCCTGCGCTATAGATAGTTGCCTTATCTCCAAGAATTTGATGGAGGTAACCATGCGCCATTTGGCTTCTGCAGCTATTACCTGTACAAAGTACCAGTATGTTTTTCATGTTTTTAATTTGTTTTATGAGTTAGATATTATTTTTAAGTCTATTAACAACACCCACTTCCAGGTGCGCAACTATTTGCTTGTGATTGGGTGTTTTCTATTTCTGGAATCCCGCATATATCCTCTGCTTTACAAGCAGTTTTTTGAGTAGCTAGATGCACCAGTAAGCTGTCTTTGGTCACCTCTACTGCCGATACAAATAATTGTGCGGTATGAAACAGCGCATTACTATATTCAAAACGAACAGTGCTTGTATTGGTATACGGCCTAATTTTTCCTACGGTATTTAAAATAGCTAAGGCTTTATGACAACTCATAAAATCTGTCTTTCCTATCTCCGAGGGGCTTTCCCATAGTTGTATGATGGTTTCTTTCCAGGAATCTTCTCTAGCGCCGCAATCTACAGAGTCTACGGTGATGTGTTTTACTTCTGTAATATGATAGTTAGCTCCTACGAGTTGCCCTGGAGTGTATTGAAACAGCAACGATTTTCCTGGATGTTCTTTTAGGGTATTAAAAAATTCTTGTGTAGTCATGGCTTAATATTTGGATGTTTTCTCCTAATTTCAACTGTAAGGCTTATAACTTAGGGTCTGGTTTATATGTTGTCACTATTTTATTTACAATAACTTGCGCTAATTTTTCTTTACTCTCAATAGTCCATCCGGCAACATGGGGGCTTAAAATAACATTATCCATAGCCAGAAGTTCCTCCAGCTCCAGGGGCATTTTATCTGTAAATAATGTTTCAAAAGACAGTTTTTCATATTCTAAAACATCCAGAGCCGCACCTAGTATTTTCCCAGATTTTAATGCGTAAACTACATCCTTGGTCACCACGCTTTTTCCTCGCGCGGTATTGATAAGCCAAAATGGTTTTTTAAACTTTGCTATAAAAGCTGCGTCCACCATTTTGTTGGTTTGTGGAGTCCAAGGAGTGTGCAGGCTTAGTACATCTGCCTGTTCTTGTAATGTTTGCAAAGATACTTGTGTTGCATTTTTATTGCCTAGGTCTTTTTGTATATCATAACAAAGGGTGGTACAATTAAAACC
>JABHYI010000037.1 GCA_018656255.1 Bacteroidota bacterium | reverse complement strand
TACTAGTGGTTGCTTCATGCTCTATTTGAGCTGTTTTGTTTTTAACCTCTATGTACGGAAATGTATGCGCTCAACATTCATTACCCATTAGTAAAGAATCACACTGAGAGAAATTACGTGCATTCTCTGCGCTTGCATTTATTTTCACTAAACCACGATAGCTGTTTTGAGATTTCCCTGCAGAAATACCTTTACTGATAATCGTGCTACGGGTATTTTTACCCAAATGAATCATTTTTGTTCCCGTATCTGCTTGCTGGTAATTGTTTGTTACTGCAATAGAATAAAACTCTCCAATACTGTTGTCTCCTTTTAAAATACAACTAGGATATTTCCAGGTAACGGCGCTTCCGGTCTCTACTTGTGTCCAGGAAATTTTTGCATTTTTTTCGCACAGTCCTCTTTTGGTTACAAAGTTATATACCCCTCCTTTTCCTTCTGCGCTTCCAGGATACCAGTTTTGCACCGTAGAGTATTTAATCTCTGCGTCATCTAGAGCAATAAGTTCTACCACAGCTGCATGTAATTGATTTTCGTCTCTACTTGGCGCTGTACAACCCTCTAGGTAGGATACATAGCTTCCTTGGTCTGCAATAAGGAGCGTTCTTTCAAATTGTCCTGTTCCTGCTTGATTGATTCTAAAATAGGTAGACAGTTCCATTGGGCATCTAACTCCCTTTGGGATATAACAAAAAGAACCATCGCTAAATACAGCGCTGTTCAAAGAGGCATAGAAATTGTCTTTGGTAGGCACTACAGTTCCAAGATATTTTTTCACAAGCTCTGGATGCTCTTTAATTGCTTCAGAAATACTCATAAAAATAATACCCTTTTCACTGAGTGTCTTTTTGAATGTAGTTGCAACAGAAACAGAATCTACCACGATATCGATAGCGACATTATTCATTTTTTTCTGCTCATCCACAGAAATACCTAGCTTTTTGTACATCGCTAGTAGTTCTGGATCAACATCATCTAGTGTTTTGTTTGGATCTACAGCTTTTGGAGCAGAGTAGTACGCAATGGCTTGAAAATCTGGTTTCTCGTAATTCACATTAGCCCACTGCGGCTCCTGCATAGACTTCCACACTTTAAAAGCGTCAAGTCTCCACTGGGTCATCCACTGCGGCTCCTGCTTTTTCTTTGAAATTGCTCGCACAATATCCTCATTGAGTCCAATTGGAAACGTTTCGCTTTCTAAATCTGTGTAGAAACCGTATTCATATTCCTTTGTCTCAAGTTCTTTCTTTAAATCGTCTTCTGTATACTTACTCATATGCACTTATGAATTCCTTTAAAGAATTCTTAGTTTTAAATTATAGAGAGAATGATTCTCCGCAGCCGCAGGTTCTGTTGGCATTAGGATTGTTAAAAACAAATCCTTTACCGTTTAAACCACCGCTGTACTCTAGGGTTGTTCCTACTAGGTATAAAAAACTTTTTTTGTCTACTGCAATTTTAACGCTATTCTCTTCAAAAACCTTATCGTTTTCGCCAATACCACCATCAAAATCTAACTCGTAAGAAAGTCCTGAACAACCACCGCTCTTCACACCAACGCGTACAAAGTCTTCGTCAATGCTAAAGCCGTCTTCTGCCATTAATTGCGAAATTTTAATTCGCGCTGTATCGCTTACTTTTATCATAAATTAGAATTCGTCTAAATTAGGGTGCAAATATACGATATAAACCTCTTTTTTTTACCTAATAAAATATTAAAAATCTATGATACAATAAGGGTTTTGATGTAACCCCCTTAGGCTTGAAGGCTATTTTTGTATAATTTAGAAAGTACTTGTTATAGAATTATCTTAATAAATTATACAGATGTACTTGCTTAGTTTGGGTTTTGGTATGCAGGATTGCTTGCCAGGCTAGGATCAGAAAGGGTTAACAAAAAAGCCTTTAAGGCAGCTTTGTCTTGAGGTGTAAGTTGCACTCCGCCCTGGGCAACAGTTTTCATTAAGGGGTCTATAGTGGGGCTAAAAACAAGGCCTTCACTGTAATGGTCTATCACCTGGTCTAGTGTCTGAAAGCGGCCATCGTGCATGTAAGGGGCGGTGTAGGCTAGATTTCTCAATGATGGAGATTTAAACAATCCAAATTGCGCCGGATCTCCAGTGATATCTCCTAGACCTAGGTCTGTAAAATCTTCATCCAGACCATTGTTATGAAAATCATTGTCTGTCCATAATGGGTTACTAGGGCTCCCATGACAATGAAAACAATCTCCACGATTTTCATCCAAAAAAACGGCAAGGCCTTGTTCTTCTTGAGGCGTTAATGTTGCTTGTCCTAAAAGATAATTATCAAACTTAGTATTCCCGGATACCAGTGTGCGTATAAACTGTGCAAGGGCTTTAGCAACCAGCTCTTGAGATATTGTGCTTGTTCCAAAGGCATTAGAAAATGCAGTGACATACCTAGGGTCTGTTTGCAGTGTTTGCTCAACGTTTGGCCATGTGTTGTGCATTTCTATTTCATTGATAACAGGCTCTAAAACCTGCTCTTCTAGAGAATTGGCGCTACCGTCCCAATTAAATTTATTGTTTGTGTTCCAAGCAATGTTAACAATAGGCATCGAATTTCTAAACCCGGCAATACCATCTATACCAATGCTATATCTGCGCTGATCACTAAAACTTTGATTGGGTTTATGGCATCCAGCACAGGCCAAGGTGTTGTCTGCAGATAATTTTTTTTCATAAAACAATGCCCTTCCAAGGGCAACACCCTCTTGTGTGAGTGGATTATTAATGGGTATTTCTGGAGCAGGTAGTAATTGCGAGAAAATTGCTGGAACAACTATGCTTACAGGTGTAGGTGAGTATCCTTGATTTTCGTTGTCATCCTCACCGCATGAGATAGCGATACAAAGAAGGCAAAAAATAAAAAGGATTTTTTGTGTCATAAAATAATAATTAATCACCCATATTACTTGCTAGAGAAAATACGTTTTGACCGTTTTCTTGCATCATTTTTTGGGCGGTGTAGTTTCCCATAAGTAATCCATTAAGCTCACTTAAATTCCAAAGGTTTGGATTTTCAAACCACTGGTCAATGTGCATGTTAACATTAATTTGAGTAGCGCCCTGGGTAACAGTTATTTCGCCTAAATCTATTTCTATAGAGGTGTCCTCTCTTGTGTTTTCTGGACCAGGGTTTTGGACAGCGCTAATAGTGTGGTACGCATATAGATAAGGCTCGTCAGGGGTGTCACCTGGGTCTAACCATCTTCCTTCCAGTTGCATGTAATGATAGCCTCCACCAAGATTTTCTGGCACATTCCAAGATGCTGCGTTTAAATCTGGGTATATACTTGAGGTGTTTGTAGCTTCTGTAAAACCAAAGCGCATTTTCAAATTATAAGCCCCCGGGGGTAGTAAAATATCATTAATTGTAAGACTATTGTCTTGACTTAGATCAACAAGGTGATAGTCTTTCACTAGGGTTTTAATACCATCTTGGTTGGTGAAGCTCACCTGAGATATCAAATAACGAAGCCTTGTGATGCTCAGTGATGTGCCAAAGCCGTTTGTGTATTGTATGGTATTAGAACTTACAGAAACCTCATCTTCATAAAAGCTGTGAAGAAAACCAACACTTACCGGGGTGTTTTGTTGTGCTTGATCATCATCGTTTTTATCACAAGCCATAAAGGACAAAACTAGCAATACTAAAAAGGCAGCTTTTTTAAACATTTGGGAGCTTATTTTATTTTAATTAATAACGCATCTTGGCTTCCTTTATTTTCTAGAATATCCATATCGTTACTTTCAGTAGATCCAGCAATAAGAAGTTTGTTGTCTTGAGTCTCTAGTATAGCGTTGGCAAAATCCAAAGAAGAACCTCCAATGATATAATTAAATTTGAGATTTCCATTTGTATCAATTATAAATATCCAGGCATCGTTTTGACCCCTATTCATAAAGCCGTCCATGGAGCTTCTTGTGTTGCCTACGATGGCAAAATTTCCGTTTTGTAACCCTATAATACTCTTTGCAGAATCAAAGCCAGATCCGCCGTATGTTTTTTCCCAAATGATAGCTCCACTAGGTGAGAATTTTACCACCCAAGCATCTGCATTTCCGCTCAAAGCGCTAACATCACCATCTGTACTTCTGGTGTCTCCAACGACGATGTAATTTCCATCTTCAGTTTTAGTAATACCATACCCTTGGTCTATCTCACTTCCTCCTAGAGATTTGGTCCACAATTTATCTCCATTGCTAGCAAGGCGAACCATCCAAAAGTCATAGGACCCTTTATTGTCTGTAATGTCAAAATCTGTACTCTCTGATCCTCCAATCATGATAAAACCACCATCGTCGGTCTCTACAACATCGTAGCTTCTATCATTGCTGGAGCCTCCAAAGTAGCGCCTCCAGATAGTATCTCCGTTTTGGTCCATGAGGATGCCCCAAAACTCTCCAACACCATGCAAGGTGGCCTTAGAGGGTGCTGCCATTTTACCATCATCATTTCCTTGATTTCCACTTGCTGAAACATCAAAAAAGCCCGTCACAAAAAAGTTTCCACTGGCGGTCTGGATGATTTTAAGGGCTTGGTCTGACCCTGAAAAGCCATGTGTTTTTTCCCAGGAAATTTCTCCTTGAGCGTCTAGTTTTGTTATCCAGTAGTCTTGAAATCCTTCATTGTTTGAAACATCTCCATCACTACTTGAGCTGTAGCCGCATACAATAAAACCGCCATCTGCAGTATTGATTAAACTTGTAGCTGTATCTGTGTTAGAGCCTCCGTATACTTTATTGAAGACAATTTCACCTTCCTGTGTTGTTTTTAAAAGCCAAAAATCATCATCATCACCATTTTTTCCTGTAATGTCTCCATCTGTACTATCTGTGGTGCCCATTAAAACATAGCTGCCATCGCTGGCCTGTACAACAGATACAATGCTCTCATTTTGACTACCCCCAAAGGTTGTAATAAAGTCAATTTCTCCCAAAAAATCTTCTGGATTTGGTGCCGGCAGATTTATCCCGTCGTCATTAGAGCAAGACCCTAGTATTGCTAATGAAAATATAAATAAAGCTGCAAATTTTCTCATTGTGTTTACTTAACAATTAAACGTTTGGTAGCCTCTTCGTTGATTTTAATGAGGTACATCCCACCAATTAAAGAGGTGATATTAATATTTTTTGAGGGTGTTGCATCAAATACCAAATTTAAAACACGTTGCCCAAGGATGTTAAAAATCTCTACAGATTCTATTGGCTCACTAGTAGCTGTAATTGTAATATTTTCTTTTGCAGGGTTTGGAGCTATTTCAAAATCAATTAGTGTTACATCTGCTGCCCCTAGACTTGGATCTCTTACTAAAAAGAACCCGCTATCTATATCACTAATAACGATGTTACCACTGGCAAAAAATGGGTACACGTTCCATGCTCCATTAAAATTTGCGCTGTCACTATCTGGGTATGTATCAAAAAAGCCAACTTCTGTAATATTTTCATTACCAATTTGTGAGATATCAAGAACTCTCATCCCAGCTCTATAGTTTGATAAATAATACTTGTCACCCACCACATAACCATTGTGGTCTATAGCCTCTGTAGGACCTTCATACTCGAAATGAAACGATGGATTGTCTAGGTCTTCAAAATCTAAAATGATGGTTCTTGTGTTAAATCCAACGTTTAGCTCGTCAATTTCATCTCCTACAATAAAATAGCGTTGGTCTTCTGTAAACCACCCCTGGTGAGTGTAAGCTACATTTGAGTAGGATATTGTAGAAAGGCTATTCGGATTGTTTTTATTTGTAATATCTACAATTGCGATTTCATTTTCATTACTCCCAATCATGATTTCTTTACCAAGATGCTCTGTATCTGGCCCAGAATAGGTAACCACCTGCACGTCATGGCTGTATGAGTCATCACTGTAACCGCCAGCTGGTGTAGGGTTTGTTGGGTCTGAAATATCTATAAAATGAGGGCCACCATTATAGGTTTGTGTTCCAACAGCATAGGCATACCCCGTATCTTCATTTATAAAAATGTTATGACACCTTCCAAATTCTTCATAAAGAGTATCTTCCTCAAAATTTTGAGGAGGGTTAGACACATCTCTTAATCTGGTTAAATCAAAAACTTGCATTCCGTGATCACTAATTTCACTTACAACATAGGCATGGTCTTGATAAACCTTTATATCTCTCCAACTTTGTCCAGAATCTAAAAAACCATTTGTTGTGATTAATTTCCCAACATAAATTGGGGCTATTGGGTTTGAGATATCAATAAAGGCTGTTCCGTTATTAAGTCCCATGATAGCATATTCTTTGCCAGTTTGAGAATCTGTCCATCCCCAAGAGTCATTTCCTTCAAAGGCGTCCATTTCATCCAGACTTATAAATGACTGAAGATCATAGCCGTTACATGGATAATCTCCTGCAGTTCCGTTGGTGCAAGGTGTTTGCCCAGACATGCTAATGATGGATAAAAAAGATAAAATAATTAGTGATTGTTTCATTTTCAGAATTTTTTATTGTAAACCTAATTAATAAGTACTATTAAAATACCTAAAGTGAGTTTATTATTAGACAAACGTATTAAAAATGAAATACAAAGCCAGCGCTATTAACGTTTTGTAAACACATTGTAAAGTAAATCTCACAATGGCCACACATGCCAATTACCCAGATACAATCAATTAAAGGAGTATAAATTTTAGAAATAGTAACACCATCTGCAATACAAGCCCTATTTTTGCCCAACATAAATAACCACTCATGTTAGAAAATAAAGATTCTTTAAAAACACCCATTTCTTCAATGGGAGAGTTTGCGCTAATAGAACACCTCACCAAACATTTCGATGTTAAGCAAAGCTCAACAATAAAGAGCATTGGAGATGATGCCGCTGTTATTGACCACAAAAAACAAACGGTGGTAACCACAGATTTGTTGATTGAAGGAGTACACTTTGATTTGAGCTACATGCCTTTAAAGCATTTAGGGTATAAAAGCGTGGTTGTTAATGTGAGCGATATTTTTGCCATGAACGCAACGCCTACTCAAATTACAGTTTCTATTGCCGTTTCAAATAGATTTCCGGTAGAAGCCCTAGAGGAACTATATGCAGGTATTGCTACTGCTGCCAAATATTACAATGTAGATGTAATTGGAGGAGACACAACATCTTCTACCCATGGGCTTATGATAAGTATTACGGCTCTTGGAGAAGTTGATAAAAAGCAGTTGGTGTATAGAGATGGCGCAAAAGAGAATGATTTGGTCTTACTCACAGGAGATTTGGGCGCAGCCTATTTGGGCCTACAGATTCTAGAAAGAGAAAAGCAGGTGTTTAAAGTAAATCCAAACTCACAACCAGACCTAGAGCCTTACTCATATTTGATAGAAAGACAATTAAAACCAGAGGCCAGAAAAGACATTCCTACGCTATTAAAAGACCTGGGTGTAAAACCTACCTCGATGATTGATGTAAGTGATGGGCTTTCTTCTGAAATATTACATATCTGTAAGCAGTCTAAGGTTGGGTGCACAATTTATGAAGATAAAATACCTCTAGACCCTCAAGTAATTACCACCTCTGAGGAGTTTAATATGGACAGCACAACAATTGCGCTCAATGGTGGAGAAGATTATGAGTTGTTATTTACCATCTCTCAAGATGATTATCCTAAAATAAAAGCCAACCCCAACATGACGGTAATAGGTCATGTTTTAAAACCTACGGAAGGAACTCACCTTATCACAAGAGATAATACCAAAATACCTCTTATAGCAAGAGGTTGGAGTGCTACTCAAGAAAACGAGTAAGATTTTTTAAAGCAGTTAAATAATACTTTGTAATAGGGCAATAACCTCTGGGCCATTGGTTAGCCAACTCATGTGGCCACACTCAATGGAGTGGAGAGTTGTATTGGTTTGTTTTGACACCGCAACAATATCTTGATGGGGCATAATAAGGTCATGGGTTCCAGCAATAACATGCTTTTCACAGGGAACGTTTTTTAGTAGTGTACATCTGTCTTTTCTATCACGCATTGCTTTAATGGCAGCTGTAACACCATTTGCTGAAATATGCAGGGCTTCATTTTTAAGGCCCTTAATGGCCAAGGTGTGTTTGGATTTTTCTTCAGCGCTAAATAGATTGCCGATGGCCATGGTGATAAAGGCATCTTTATTTTTATCAATAATAATTAGGGCCCGATCTCTGTTTTCTTTTCGTGAGCGGCTATCAGGGGTAGGGCTCGAGTTTAATAAAATTAGTTTGTCCAGTTTTTTTGGAAATAATTCTCCAAAGGCCAAAGCTACATAGCCGCCCATAGAATGCCCCAAGAGTGTCGCGCTTTTAAAATTCTCAAATGCTAATACCTCACAAACGATAGTTGCCATGGCTTCCATGGTGAGTGTTTTATTGGGCACACCACTTTGCCCAAAACCCGGAAGGTCTACCATAAGCACAGTATTTTTTTTAGATAATACGGCGGCTATTTTTTGCCACATTGTACTACTTTCCAGAAATCCATGCAGCATCACAATTACAGGACCCGCGCCTTGTTTGTGATAATGTATTGGGGTATTGTGGTAGTGAAAAATCATTTTGGTATATTGAAGCTCGGTTACAAAAATAGCCATTAACAAGATTCTTTTCTATGAATTTCACCAAACAAACATACCTTGTTGCTTTTGCTTTGTTTTCCTTGTTTTTTGGTGCAGGAAATTTAATATTGCCTCCCTTTTTAGGCTATAATGCCGGGAGTAGTTGGGTGTGGGTGGCCATTGGTTTTGCGCTTTCTGCAGTAGTAATACCCATTTTGGCTATTTACGGGCATTCGCGATTGCAGGGAACTCTTTTGGATTTTGCCAATAAGGTTTCTCCCAAATTTGCAATACTATATGCCATTATTATATATAGTATATGTGTTAGCTTGCCTTCTCCTAGAACGGCATCTGTTGCTTATGAAATTGCTGTTGCACCTTATTTTGATATTTCTTCTCTAAGTATAAGTGCTATTTATTTTACGTTGGTACTGGTCTTTGCCTTAAATAGGACCCGTATTTTAAGTCTTATCGGTACGTTTTTAACCCCTTTAATTGTATTGTTACTTTTACTAATAATTGCTTTAGGCTTCTTTGCAGATTTGGCGCCTATGGGGAATACTATTTTTGAAAACACATTTACTGAAGGAGTTTTGGAAGGCTATCAAACCTTTGATGCGCTTGGAGGTGTTGTAGTTGGAGGTGTAATTGTAATTTCATTGGCCCTGCAAGACAAGTACAATTATCAAGAAAAAAAATGCATGATTGCTCGCTCTGGGCTTTTAGCTGGCATAGGGTTGTTTTTAGTTTATGGGGGCCTTATTGCACTTGGAGCTTATTATAGCTCAGATTTGCAAGTCACCGAGCGAATAGATTTACTCAACATATTAAGTACAAACACCTTGGGTGATTATGGCACTGCTTTTTTAGGGGTATTGGTAGCATTGGCATGCTTCACCACTGCTGTTGGCATAGTAACAGGAACTGCAGATTTTGTAAAGGGGATTGCCAAAAACACTCCATGGGCCTATACAATTACCTCAATTATGGGCTGTATTATAGGTGTTTTGGTAGGGCAATTTGATGTTCGTTTTATTATCAATGTAGCCTTGCCCGCCTTAATGTTTATTTACCCAATTACCATTGTGCTAATTATACTTAACAGCATACCCACAAGGCTTGCCTCTGCCTTAATTTTTAGAGCAGTAACGATAACTACCTTTGTGTTTAGTATTCCAGATTTTTTGGAATTTTTCATGAGCCCAGGATCTTTAGATAGTGTTAAACAATGGATTCCATTTGCAAAACAAGGGATGGGTTGGGTGCTTCCAGGGCTGCTAGTTTTTATAAGTGTAAACATATTTAAGCATACAAAAAAACAAAACCAGCAGACGGCTAAGAGTTCATGAGATCCTCAATTTCATCTGCTAAAATT
>JABHYI010000120.1 GCA_018656255.1 Bacteroidota bacterium | reverse complement strand
TGACATCTATAATTTTGGTGCTCATAGTAAGTACTACATTGGCTCCTAAAACAGCTTCCTTTTCTACACGTACACCTTCAACAACAATACAGCGTGAACCAATAAAAGCGCCGTCTTCAATGATAACGGGCGCTGCTTGAAGAGGTTCTAAAACACCTCCTATACCAACGCCTCCGCTTAGGTGAACATCTTTACCTATTTGAGCACAACTTCCAACAGTTGCCCAGGTATCTACCATGGTACCCTGGTCTACGTATGCGCCAATATTTACATAGCTAGGCATAAGGATAACACCTTTGCTTATATAAGCTCCGTGACGTGCAATAGCATTAGGTACTACCCGAATTCCTTTTTCTTTATATCCTGTTTTTAAAGGAATTTTGTCATGATATTCAAAAATACCTGCTTCAAGAGTTTCCATTTTTTGTATTGGGAAATACAAAACAATCCCTTTTTTTACCCATTGGTTTACCTTCCAACCATTTTCTGAGGGCTCTGCACAGCGCAGTATTCCCTGATCACACAAACGTACAACTTCTCTTATGGCGTCTATGGTTGGTTGTTGGTTTAATAAAGAACGGTCTTCCCAGGCTTTTTCTATTATATCTTGAAGGTCTTTCATGGCGTTTTTTCTGGTTGTGTTTTTTTTATAATATACAAATATAAACACCCTAATGATTAAATACACCATATGTAGCATACTATACTATAAACCTTTATTTTTGCACTAAAAATGGGAAGAATCCTCGCTATAGACTACGGTAGTAAACGCACAGGGATAGCCGTGACTGATGAGTTACAGCTTATTGCCTCTGGTCTTACCACGGTTGAAACTCATGGATTGATGCCATTTTTAAGCCACTATTTTTCTGAGCAAAAGGTAGATGCTATTGTAATTGGAGAGCCCACCCAAAGAGATGGAACGCCTTCAAACATTGAAGGGAATATTCAAAATTTCATTAAAGGCTTTGGAGTTAAATTTCCAAGTATTGCTATAGAGAGAGTTGATGAACGTTTTACAAGTAAGATGGCTTTTCAGACCATGATTGATAGCGGCTTGAAAAAAAAACAAAGACAAAACAAAGCTCTTGTAGATGAAATAAGCGCTACCATTATTTTACAACAATATTTATATACTAAATAATAGAAAATGATTTTACCTATTGTAGCCTACGGCGATCCTGTGTTACGAAAAGAATGTGAAGATATATCTAAGGCATACCCTAATTTAGATTCCCTACTAGAAAACATGTATGAAACCATGTACGGGGCTAGTGGAGTAGGTTTGGCAGCGCCACAAATTGGTTTGCCAATTCGTGTATTTTTGGTTGATGCAAGTCCTTTTGCTGATAAGGACCAAATGGATGCTCAGGAATTAGCCCAGGTTGAAGGATTTAAAAAAACTTTCATTAATGCGACTATACTTGAGGAGCATGGCGAGGAGTTTGCTTTCAATGAAGGTTGTTTAAGTATTCCAGATGTACGTGAAGATGTATTTAGAAAGCCTGATATTACAATAGAGTATTATGATGAAAACTTTACAAAGCACACCCAAGAGTTTACCGGTATTATTGCAAGAATTATACAACATGAGTATGACCACATCGAAGGAATCTTATTTACAGACAAACTTTCTTCCCTAAAAAAGAGAATACTAAAAGGCAGGTTAACTAATATTAGCAAAGGAAAAGCAAACGCAGATTACCGCATGCGTTTTCCTAATGCTAAAAAGAAACGTTAAAGGGTTGCGTATCAAAAAATTTCAAAACATCTTTGCAACGATTTCAAACAATATAGAGTTTTGTCCAAAAATTAAGCAGTACACACGAAGCACTTAAAGATTTTAAATAATTATGAGTTTAGAAAAAATATTATCAATTTCAGGAAAACCAGGATTGTATAAGATGACCAAGCAAACCAGAAGCGGTTTTTTGGCAGAGTCTTTATTAGACCAGAAAAAAATAAGTGTAAGTTCAAGGCATAATGTAAGTTTACTTACAGAAATTGCTATTTATACCTTAACCCAAGAGGTGCCACTTCGTGCAATCTTTGAAAAGATTGCAACCAAAGAAGATGGAAAACAAACCATTAGCCATAAAGTGCCAAAAGTAGAATTAGAAGAATTCTTTTTTGGTGTTTTGCCAGACTATGACGAAGACCGCGTATACCCAAGTGATATAAAAAAAGTGGTACAATGGTATAACCTTTTAGTTAAAAACGGACTTACAGACTTCTCTAAGCCAGTTCAGGAGGGTGAAGACAAACCTACCAAAGATGCAACTCTTGAGGATAAAGCTCCTAAAGCAACTTCTAAAAAAAAGGCAGCAAGCAAGCAAGTAAATAAGGCACCTGTTAAAGCAACTAAAAAAGCTGTTACTCAAAATAAAAAAGTAACCACTGCTAAGAAAAAATAAGACGTTTACAATATAAAAAAAAGCCTGTGTTAGTTTATAACACAGGCTTTTTTATTTTTAAGATTATGGGTTATTATAGTATTGTACAGTTATACTAACAGCATTTAAAATGGGTACAACCAAAAAATCCCAACCAAAAGGTTGGGATTTTAATTATAGGTGTTACCTGTTTAAAGTTGAGGTGTATTGTCCTTTTTTTCTTCAGGTGTATTGTCTTTTTTCTCCTCTGGAGTATTTTCTTCCAGATCTTCAGGCGTGTTTTCCTGGTTTTCAGTAGGTGTCTCTTCTGTTTGACCCTCAGACATGTTTTTCATTTCATCTTCTATCATTTTGTAGAATTGATCAATTTTAGGAAGAATTAATATTTTTGTTCTTCTATTTCTTGATCTGTTTTCTGGAGTGTCATTTTCAACCAGTGGAAGGTACTCTCCACGACCAGCTGCTATTAACTGCTCTGGCTTAACGCCCAAGTCTTGTAATACTCTTACAATAGAGGTTGCACGTTTTACACTTAGATCCCAGTTGTCTTTAAGTACGCTACCATTATATGGTACGTTGTCTGTGTGGCTTTCTACCATCGCTTCAAATTCTGGCTTACCATTAATTACTGTGGCAACTTTTCCTAAAATCTCTCTAGCTCTCTCTGTTACATTATAACTTCCTGTTGAAAACAGTACTTTATCACTCAAGGAGATAAATACCACACTTTTCTCTACATTAATCTCTATGTCTTGGTCATTGATGCCTACTTCTTTTTTCAGGCTTGTCACAAGGGCAAGTGTTACGCTATCTTTCTTGGTAAGTGCATCTTGTAATCTTGAAATTTTAAGATCTTTTTCTTTTAAACTCTCCAATGATTTTTCAAGATTACTAGCTCCTTTTGTAGTCAAGACGGTCATGTCTTGTGAAGTTTTTATAAGGTCTTGATTTGTTTTACGCATATCTGCCAAACGCTCCTCTAAAGATTGTAGTCTAGCAATTGCTGTAGCCTTGTCTTTATCACAGGCATTTAAAAGCACTGTTGCAGTATTGAGTAAATCTTTATTTTTTTTGTAGTTAGCCTCTAAAGCTTTGTACTTTTTTGATGCTACACAAGATGGAAATAGAAACATTCCGCAAGTGGCTAGGATAAGAAGTTTTTTCATGGTGAATTGGGTTTTATTAGTATTTAAAACAAACAAAATTTAAAAATATTGCCACAGACAATTGTTTTTGTATTATTTTTTATTCTGATTTAATGCGATAAAAGTAGTTTTTTTTCTGATGAAATACATCCAAACTATAGATTTTATTTGATAGTAAGCGATCTTTTTTGCGTGTTTGTTTCTTTTTTTAATAAATTTTGGTGCAAGGCTATAAAAAGAGAGATGCGCTTTAAAGACGGCAAAAAAGTGTGATGGTTTCCCAAATACCAAAAATTGCCACGCTGCCAAGGCATCAAGAAGCATTCTAATAAATAGAATTGCCCAAACTGCAGCATGATTATTGTTTTTTAACATCACAAGAAGAGAGTTCCTGAAATTATAAAAAGTCTTTTTAGGATTTTCTACAGCAAGTGTTGCCCCGCCAATATGATACACAGTTGAGTCTCCTATATAATGTATAATACCTCCTTGTTGTTGCATGCGCCAACAAAGATCAATTTCTTCTTGGTGTGCAAACAAATCTTCATCAAACCCCTTAGCTTTTACAAAAGCTTCTTTTTTTAGGGCTAGACAGGCGCCACTAGCCCAAAAAATTTGTCGCGTGTCATTGTATTGTCCTGTGTCTTTCTCTGTGACATTAAAAATACGTCCTCTGCAATATGGATACCCCAAAGCATCTATATAACCTCCGCCAGCTCCAGCATACTCAAAATAGTCTTTGTTTTTATAATCTAGTATTTTTGGCTGTACCGCAATCAAATTTGAAGTGGCTTTAAAAGCCTCTATAATTGGAGTTAGCCAACCTTGAGTAACTTCTATATCACTGTTTAGAAGCACAAAAACATCTTCTTTGAGATGCGCTAATGCATCATTATATCCTTTGGCATAGCCTCCGTTTTGGGTATTAATGATAAGTTGTACCTTACTGAAATGTTCTTTTATATATGCAACACTGCCATCTGTAGATGCGTTATCTGCAACATATACGGTAGCTTGTTGAGAATATTCAAGTACACTTGGCAAAAACTGCTCCAGCAGTGCTTTACCATTATAATTGAGTATGACTATCGCTAGGTTCATAGATGTAAAAATACTAGGTTTATTTTTGATACTCTGGTAGTGTCTCTAAAAATGAATATCGCTGGTTTTGCAAATCCATCTTACAATAATAATGATCCATACCATTTGTCACCATCAAAAAGGTGCTTTTTAATACCAGGTTATAACGGGCAATTTGATCAAAGGTGTCTTGAGAGATTTTAATGCTATCTGCCTTGCACTCTACAATTAAATGAATACTACCATCTGGATTAAAAGTTACTATATCATAGCGTTTAATGGTGCCATGTAACTTGATTTGCTTTTCAACGTTAATTAAAGATAGTGGTATGTTAAGCTCCTTAACTAGGTATTGTATGGTATTTTGCCGCACCCACTCCTCGGGTGTGAGAACCATGAATTTTTTTCTGACTACATCAAAAATCAATGGTTTGTTTTCCCTATTTTTGAATCGAAATGAATACTGCTTAAAGTTGAGCTGCCGCATAAAGTAAAAATAATCTTTCTTGGAAGATAAGCTTTATAAAATCTACTTAACTTGTGCCCAAATTGCTAACATTTCATACCTATATCTATGTCTGCACAAGCAAAAGAAATTGTAAATAATATCAAACAAGGTGTACTTGCTCCTATCTATTTTTTAATGGGTGAGGAGGCCTTTTATATTGATGCTATTTCAAACTACATAGAAAAAACCGTTTTGGATGAGAGTGAAAAAGGCTTTAACCAAATGGTGCTCTATGGCAGAGATGTAACTATAGATGATATTGTAAGCAATGCCAAACGCTACCCGATGATGGCTCAGCGGCAAGTTGTAATTGTAAAAGAAGCGCAAGACCTTTCTCGAACTATTGAGAATTTGGTAGCCTACGTTGAGAATCCTCAACCAACCACAGTTCTGGTTATTTGTTATAAATACAAAAAGCTAGATGCAAGAAAAAAGTTGAGTAAAGCCGTTAAAAAAGCAGGTGTTTTGTTTGAGAGTAAGAAACTCTATGAAAATAAAATTCCAGACTGGATACAATCAAGCCTAGCTACTAAAGGATATACCATTACTCCTAAGGCCTCACTAATGCTAACAGAGTTTTTAGGAACAGATTTGGGAAAAATAAACAATGAGCTACAAAAATTACAACTTATTGTAAAACCGGGTGCTCAAATAACTCCAGAGATTGTAGAACAAAATATAGGAATCAGTAAAGACTTTAATAATTTTGAATTACAAAAAGCCATTGGTGATCGCAACGTTTTAAAGGCCTATGCTATTATTCAATATTTTGGGCAAAACCCAAAGAACAATCCTATTGTCATGACCGTCTCTTTGCTGTATAGCTTTTTTGTGAAATTGTTAAAGTATCATGCTGTATCCAATAAAGCAAATGCGGCTAAGGCTCTTGGCGTGAATCCATATTTTATAAAAGATTATCAAGTAGCAGCTCGAAATTACCCTATGAAAAAGGTGAGCGTAATTATTAGCGCCATAAGAGACATTGATATGAAAAGTAAAGGAGTAGGGGCCTCCAACACCCCACAGGCAGACCTGTTAAAAGAATTACTTGTTGCTATTTTTAACTAATAAAAATTAGTCTATCCTATTTTCGTCAAAAGCAGATGGCAATAGTTTAGGGATAAGCTTTACCAATAATGGCAGTAAAATAGCGCCTCCAGGAAGCAAAAAAATAGTTAATGATGGAATCGTTTTACAGATATCCAACAATTGTTCTTTTACTTTGCTTTTTTCATCCTTTGATAATTCTCTATAGGTAGAAATGCCAAGAAGTTTTAATAACTCTCCACTTTCTTGTAATTCTTTTTGTAATCTGTCCTTGTTTCTAACAATAAGTCTTTTTACAGTACTTGTTGATTGGGTGTAAAATTGTTTGATAGGTGTTGCGTACTCAAAAAGGCTAACCTTTCCTTCAGCGTTTAAAGAAAAAGCTTTTATAGCATCAATACTTTTTTGCAGTGTATTTTGATCAAGCTCCAAGTTACTTGCTAAGGCTTCTAGATATGTTTGCTCCTTGCGGTCTAAGGAT
>JABHYI010000194.1 GCA_018656255.1 Bacteroidota bacterium | reverse complement strand
TTTTGTAGAACAACTAAGAGCATAAGGTGAGTAAACAAACCACATATAAAAGCAATGGTAAACTTCTAATTACAGGGGAGTATGTTGTTTTGGATGGGGCCACTGCCCTGGCCATACCCGCCAAGTATGGACAATCTCTCACTATTACAGATAATAATGAGCAGACGCTTCACTGGGTTAGCAAAGATCATACAGGCAACATTTGGTTTGAAACACATATAGACCTCACAACCCTTACCAGTAGCAATACATCTAAGATAGCCAAAACACTTTGTACTATTTTACAAACGGCTAGAATATACAACACTTCATTTTTAAAGCAAAGTAAAGGTGTAGCGGTACTAACACAATTAGATTTCCCGAGAGATTGGGGGCTAGGAACTTCCTCTACCCTTATCAACAACATAGCTCAGTGGGCCCAAATAGATGCCTTTACGCTCTTAAAAGAAAGTTTTGGAGGCAGTGGTTATGATATAGCTGCAGCACAGCACAATACCCCTATTTTTTATACCTTAAAAGATAACATGCCACAGGTGCAACCCTGCACGCTTACTTGGAGCTTTACAAAGCATTTGTTTTTTGTGCACCTCAACCAAAAACAAGATAGTAAACAGGCAATTAACACCTACAGGCAACTACAGAAAGATTTTAGAATACTTGAGGACATTACAGATTTAAGCAAAAAAACACTTGTTTGTTACACCCTTGAAGATCTAGAAAGAATTCTAAATGCACATGAAAAGAAGATAGCTTCACTTCTGGGGCAAGCTACTATAAAGGAATTAATATTTCCGGACTACCCAAAGACTATTAAAAGCCTTGGCGCCTGGGGGGGAGACTTTGTCCTGGCCACAGGAAATAAAGAAGACATGGCTTATTTTAAAGCCAAAGGGTATACCACTATCATTGCCTTTGATGATATGATTGCATGAAAAAGCCTAAGAATCAAAACACCTTGTGAGCATTAAAATAGTACAAAAAAAAGCGCAACCCTAAGGTTTCGCTAATTTGTAATTATATGTTTAGGTAACTTAAGCTGTTTTCTTACAAGCTAAAGAATAGACAACTAAACCAAATCCAATTTTGTTAATTGCATCTGCAATGTTATATAGAACTTGCATATCTAGTTCCATTCCGAAGAATAATCCTGCATCACCATACCAACCTGCTGTTCCTGCCATGTAACCAACTGGGTAAATTGCCCAACCAACTAACACGAACCAACAAAGGATTTTGTGTGCATGTAATACATCTCCACCAGCCTCTTTTGCTAGTTTTGCTGCTCCACCTAACCAAATTTCGTATACTATTGCGAAATAAGCTAAACCAGATATTGTTCCCCAAACTACTGAGTCGTAACCAGTTTCTCCCATGTACCCTGTAACTAACATGATAACAGAAAGGAAAATTAAACGCCACATTAAAGATTTTTTGGCTCCGGCTACTTTTAGAATTAAGTAGAACTCAACGCACATTAGCGGAACTGTTAAAATCCAATCCACATATCTAAATGCAGTAATGTTCATTGCATCTCCAGCCATAGCTGCATCACGCATGTACATGTAATGTACTGCTGCAATAAAAGTAATTAAACCAGACACTAAAACAGAAGTTCTCCATTTTTTGTCAAATTGATTTAACGATAAGAAAAAGAAAGCAGAAGCTGCCATCATTGCCATACATCCTATAAAGAATGTAAAATTCACTGGGCTGTTTACATCTCCCAAAAGAATTAGTAAAGTAGAATTTGTCATGTTTTATTAATTTTGTTTATTGTTTATAGGTATAAATAAAACAAAAAAAAACGCAACAACCAAACACTTTTTAAAGTAATTTGATAAAATTGAATAAATAATATTATTAATTTGATAAATTTAGCTCATGAACATTAACAATATCTTGATTACCAGCACCTTTTTCTGTCTTTGGCTTACAAGCCAAATCCCAGAAAACGCACAATACAGCATCGGTTTATTTTTTATTTTTACCCTAGGGATCCTTCATGGATCAAATGACCTCTCTATTGTAGGTAAATTAAAAGAAGTGGCTACCCTAAAAAGGCTGGGGCTATTTTTATCTGGATATATTTTAGTGGTAGTTATTGCAGCGCTTATATTTTATGTGGCACCCAAAATTGCTATGTTATTTTTCATTTTATTTAGTGGGTATCATTTTGGAGAGCAACACTTTCATAAAAGCATGAAGAAAAGTTCTCTAACAAGTGCCATACTATACATGAGCTATGGTTTGGTTGTGCTATTTTTAATACTAGCCTTAAATATAGCAGAGGTTTCAGTCATCATAAAAGATATCATTGGCAATACCCTTGACGCCAACGTATATTACTACTGCTTACTTGGCTCCTTTATTGTCTTTATTTTGATGGGTATCAAATACTACCTTGACCATACCTTCGGTTTTAAAACAATTGCCTACG
>JABHYI010000190.1 GCA_018656255.1 Bacteroidota bacterium | reverse complement strand
TCATAAAGAAATTGCAAAATAGCCTTATTTAGAACAAATATAAATTAATATTTAACAGCTCTTTAGCATTTCAAAATTTACATATATGTACTACTTTTGTGCATCTAATTAAGGAGGTTATTTTAAGACAAAATTAGTTAGATTTTTATAGTAATTTTGATACTAAACTAATAGTTTGTGAATATGAAAAGTGTATATCTGCACAAAAGACTAACCAACGTATTTCTTAAGAGTTTTACATTCCTATTGTTATTTTCTTTGAGTTTTTCTGCTATGGCACAAGATGCTGTAGACGCTGCTCGCCAAAAAGAAGGTAGAACTTTATTCAGAAGTCTCTGTGCATCTTGTCACAAGTTGGATAAAAAATATACGGGTCCAGCTTTAGGTGGTGTTGAAGAAAGAAGAGAAAATGATTGGTTAAAAGCTTGGATAAAAAATAACAATGCCTTAAGAGCATCAGGCGACAGAGACGCTATTGCTATTTTTAATGAGTACAAAGGCTCTGTAATGTCTTCTTTTGCCCAGCTAACAGATGTCCAAATAGATGATATCTTATACTATACAACTGTTGGTGATCCAGTAAAAGTTGCTGCTACCGGAGCTGTTGTAGTTTCAAGCAATCAAAATCAAGCTCCAGGTTGGGTACTATCTATTTTAGCAGCCGTTATTATTTGCGCTTTTTTAATTATTGCAACGCTACTAAAAACTATTAGTGAATTACAAGGAGCACCAAAAACTCCTGGTTCTTTAGGAGCACTTAAAGAAGTGTGGGCAGCAATTCAAAAAAATACATTTTTACATGTTGTAGGAGTTATCTTCTTGCTACTCTCTGGAGCTTATATAGGCTTTGGTACTCTTTTTAGTGTAGGGGTAGATCAAGGATATAAGCCAGTACAGCCAATTGCTTTTTCTCACAAAATACATGCGGGAGAAAACAAGGTAGACTGTCAGTACTGTCACTCATCGGCTAAACATAGTAAACACTCTGGAATACCATCGGTAAATGTTTGTATGAATTGTCATATGAATATTGCAGAAGTTGCAGAAGGAACCGAAGTAGAGTACAATGGAGTGATTTTAAGAAAAAATGAATTAGATAAAGAAATTCAAAAAATATATGATGCTGCTGGTTGGGATGCAGAAAATCTAGAGTATACAGGAGAAACTAAACCAATAAAATGGATTCGTATTCATAATTTACCAGATCACGTAAACTTTGTACACGCGCAACACGTAACGGTGGCAGGTATAGATTGTAAGCAATGTCATGGTCCTGTAGAAGAGATGGATGAAATGTATCAATACTCACCACTAACCATGGGATGGTGTATTGATTGTCATAGAGAGACCAACGTAGATTTAAAAGGAAATCCTTATTACGAGAAAATACATAAGCAATTGGCAGAGAAGTATGGTACTAAAGAAGTAACTATAGCTCAGTTAGGTGGAATAGAGTGTGGTAAGTGTCATCATTAATAAATTAAGAAGATAAATTCTATATAAATGGCTTCAAACAAAAAATACTGGCAAAGTGTTGAGGAACTAAAAGATAGTTCTATTGTTGAAACGCTAAGTAAAAATGAATTTGTAGAAGAAATACCTACAGATGAATTTTTAGGAGATAAAGAAACGTTAGAAAACTCATCTACATCAAGAAGAGATTTCTTAAAATATGTTGGATTTACAACAGCCGCTGCAACATTAGCAGCTTGTGAAGGACCGGTTAAAAAATCGATTCCTTACGTTGTAAAACCAAACGATACTATCTTGGGTGTTGCAGATTGGTATGCAAGTACTATTGCTGATGGATATGATTTTGCAAATGTTTTAGTAAAAACACGTGAAGGTCGTCCTATTTTAATTATGCCTAACAAAGACGCTAACGGAACTACCAATGCAAGAGTTCAGGCAGCTGTTTTGTCTTTGTATGACGAACAACTGAGATTAAAAGAACCTAGAAAAGGAGAAAAAACCATTTCTTGGAATGCAGCTCATAATGAAATTGGAGCAGCATTAACTCAATTAAAAGAAGCAAACCGCCCCGTTGTTTTATTAACAGGAACTTTAGCGAGCCCTTCTACAGAGCAAATCATTTCAGAATTTACTACTGCCTATCCAAATGTGAAACACGTTGCTTATGATGCTATTTCAGAAAGTGGAACAGCAGATGCTTTTGAAGCTATGTTTGGTGAAAGAGCAATTCCAAATTATCATTTTGAAAAAGCACAGACTATTGTTTCTTTTGGTGCAGACTTTATAGGAGACTGGCAAGGTGGTTTTGAAAAAGGATATGCTGCTAGCAGAAATCCAGCTTCAGGGCACATGTCTTACCTGGTTCAGTTTGAAGCAAACATGTCTTTAACAGGAGCAAATGCAGATAAGCGTGTGGTTACAAAACCATCTGATCAAGTATTTGCTTTACTTAATTTATACAATACAATTACTGGGGCTAATTTGCCATCTAAAGCAACTCCAGTAGATGTACATATTAAAGAAGTTGCTGTAGCTTTAAATAAATCTGGTTCTCACGGCGTTGTTGTGTCTGGCTCTTCTGATAAAAATGCACAGCTTATTGCTTTTGCAATTAATGATGCTTTACAAAGTGTTGTATTTGATGCAGCAAATCCATTACATATCAGAAAAGTAAATGACACTGAGCTTGCTCAAGTTGTTGCAGATATG
>JABHYI010000188.1 GCA_018656255.1 Bacteroidota bacterium | reverse complement strand
TCAAGAACCAAACCTAAACAAAAGCCTTACCATTGAGCAGACTATTTTAGCTAGCGATAACCCAGTATTGGAGGTTATTCAAACCTACGAAAAAGCAATTCTACATCCAGAGCAAACAGAAAATTACCAAGCAGCTTTTGATGCTATGGATGCACATGATGCCTGGGATTTTGAAACAAGATACAAGCAAATACTATTTAAATTAAAATTAGAAAATCTTAACAAAAAAGTAGGTGATTTAAGTGGAGGGCAAAAAAAGAGACTTGCTCTTGCCAATGCTCTTCTTACAAAACCAGATTTACTAGTAATGGATGAGCCCACAAACCACCTTGATCTGGAAATGATTGAGTGGCTTGAGGCTTTGTTTGCAAAAGAAAATTTCACCCTTTTTATGGTTACCCATGACAGGTATTTTTTGGAACGTGTGTGCAATGAAATTGTAGAATTAGACCAAGGTAACCTTTACAGTTATAAAGGAAACTACAGCTATTACCTTGAGAAAAGAGACGCTAGAATAGAGGCTGAAACTACAGAAACAGGCAAAGCAAAACAATTATATAAAAAAGAGCTGGATTGGATGCGCCGCCAACCAAAGGCAAGAACCACTAAAAGTAAATCTAGAATTGATGACTTTAGTGAAATCAAGGACAAAGCCCATAAAAGACGTAACGACCACCAGGTAGAGTTAGAACTTAACATGGAGAGACTTGGCACCAAGGTAGTTGAGTTACATAAAATAGCTAAAACCTATGATAATAACACCCTTTTTAATGGTTTCGAATATAATTTTCTAAGAGCAGAACGTATTGGAATCATAGGAAAAAATGGTACTGGAAAATCTACTTTTCTAAACATACTAACGGGCTCACTACAGCCAGATTCTGGAAAAGTTGTTATTGGCGATACTGTAAAATTTGGATACTATACCCAAAGAGGAATCAATATTAAAGAAGGACAAAAAGTAATTGATGTTATTAGAGAGTTTGGAGATTACATCCCATTAAAAAAAGGACGCCAAATTAGCGCACAAGGTTTATTGGAGCGTTTTTTGTTTGATAGAAAAAAACAGTATGACTTTGTAGATAAACTAAGTGGTGGTGAAAGAAAAAGACTGTACCTGTGTACGGTGCTTATTCAAAATCCAAATTTTCTTATTTTGGATGAGCCTACCAATGATTTAGATATTGTAACACTTAACGTATTGGAGAGTTTTTTACTAGATTTTCCTGGATGTCTTATTGTGGTAAGTCATGATCGTTATTTTATGGACAAGATCGTAGATCATCTTTTTGTGTTTCAGGGAGGTGGTGAAATACTAGATTTCCCAGGTAACTATAGTGATTATAGAACATATGAGGATAGTAAAATTTCAGAAAAAAGAGATGCAGCATCGCCAAAAACAGAAAAGAAAAATTGGAAAACAGCTACCACAAAAACCAAACTAGGGTATCAAGAACAAAAAGAATATAACCGCCTAGAGAGGGACATTGCAAAACTGGAAAGGGATCGCGACTCTTTACAAGAAAAATTTGCCACAGAAAATTGGGACCAGGAGCAAATTAATAAGCAATCTAAAACATTGCAGGACATCATTGATGGTTTGTCTGAAAAAGAAATGCGTTGGTTCGAGCTCTCTGAAAAAATGGAACAATAAACTCACTCAAGCGTGCTGTATACTTTAAAATCATATATTAAATTTATACTTAAGTCAACCAATGAGCATGGTGTGCACTCTCCTTTTGTATACTCGTTACTTACAAAGTGTATCTACAATAAACAGCACAAGGACACAAAAAAACACTTAATTTCTAAAAAAAAGCAAATAATACCCTATAAAATAGCTTCTTATTTTAAATCTAATGAGATTTTAGTAGTAGGCAATTCAAAAAACACAGCTTCGCTCCTCTCTTTTGCAAGACCAAATAGCAGTATCACGGTTGTGAAAGATTTTTTGGAAACCCAAATAGTAAACAAACACTTTGATTTGGTATATGTAGACTCCACAAATAGCAACATAAACGTAGTAACTTTATTTGAAAAACTGCTTTATAGTGCTCAAAAGAACTGCGTGTTTATTTTTGAAGGCATCTATACAAATACTGCTAACACTAAAGTATGGCAACACATGATAGCCTCCCAAGATGTAACAGTGAGTATTGACGGGTTTTACTGCGGGCTTATTTTTTTTAAAAAAGGGCAAGAAAAACAACATTTCACACTGCGGCTGTAACATTGTTGGCTATCCTACGACTTATGGGTGATATTAACACCATTAAAAATAGTTGTTATTGAAAGTTAACACGACAACTGGCAGTGCCCGTAATTATTAAAAAATTCAGCTATATTTATAGCATAAGTAACAAGATATATGAGTTTAGTTATAGACATCAAAGCAATACGTAGAGATTTTCCTTTAGGACAAGAAATTGTTAAAGTATTAAAAGGTATCGATCTTCAAATTAAAAAAGGTGAGTATGTTGCCCTTATGGGACCTTCAGGCTCTGGGAAATCAACCTTAATGAATTTGCTTGGATGCCTAGACACACCAACGGCAGGGTCTTACCTTTTGAGTGGGCAAGATGTAAGTAACATGAGTGATGATGAATTGGCAGAAATACGCAATAAAGAAATAGGCTTTGTATTTCAAACCTTTAACTTGTTACCAAGAACTACAGCCCTAGATAATGTAGCACTTCCTATGGTATATGCAGGAGCTACAAAAACACAAAGAACAAAACGTGCACAAGAAGTATTAACAGATGTTGGCCTAGCAGATAGAATGGACCACAGACCCAACCAACTCTCTGGTGGACAAAGACAAAGGGTTGCCGTAGGTAGAGCACTTGTAAACAAGCCCTCTATTATTTTGGCCGATGAGCCAACAGGTAATTTAGATTCAAAAACATCACTGGAAATCATGGCACTCTTTGATGCCATTCATGCCCAAGGAAACACTGTTATACTAGTAACTCATGAAGAGGAGGTTGCACAGCATGCCCACAGGGTTATTAGATTGCGTGATGGTCTTGTAGAGAGTGATATTAAGATTAAATAATTGCAATTAGACAAAATCTGTCTAGCCCAATACTGCCAAACTAATAAATAGGCAATAACAAGCAAGTAAAACAAGGCCTTTAATACGGCCAATTTCAAACTTATTTGGCAAAAATGCTAAGGGTATTAACACTCCGGCAAATCCTAACATCCACCACAAATCATTAGTGAAGAGTTCTTGACTTTTTACAGCAATAGGCTTTATAATAGCAGTAATCCCCAAAACAGAAGCTATATTAAATATATTAGAACCAATTAGATTTCCCAGTGACAAGGCTTTCTCCTTTTTTAAAGCTGCAATCACAGAGGCAGCAAGTTCTGGAAGGCTTGTCCCTACAGCTATCATGGTAATGGATATGACACGTTCGCTAACTCCCAAAGTGCTAGCTAAAACTACAGCACCATCTACTAGCCACAAACTACCAAAATAAAGAGCAATAGCGCCAATTAGCAACCATACTATAATTTTAAAATTAGAGACTACCGCCAACTGTCCATCAACCTGTTGAGAAGCATTACTATCAGGGTTATTATTTACTCTACTAATCAGCAGCACCAAATAAATAATTAATATAGCCACCAAAGCAACACCTTCTAGGCTAGAAATTTCATTACCACTTTTCAAAATAAAGTAAAGGCCAAGAGAGAGTAACATGAGTACCGGCCAGTTAAACTTGTAGAAATATTTGTCTATGGAAAGAGGAGTTATAATTGCTGTAACACCTAATACTAAGCCAATATTAGCAATATTAGACCCAATCACATTTCCTAAAGAAATGTCGCTAAAGCCATCTATGGCGGCTTGAACACTTACTAGTAATTCTGGGGCAGAAGTCGCAAAAGAGACCACAGTTAACCCTATGATCATCTTAGAGAGCTTTAGTTTTAAAGACAAACCTACGGCTGCTCTAACCAAAAAGTCTCCACCAACAACAAGTAAGCCTAGGCCAAGAAAAATAAACAGTATGCTCATATAAATAATATATACTGCGAAGATAAATAAACGGTGTTTATTTATCTTAAAATATAGGCTACAAAGTGATGAAAAGAGATATGTAAGCTTTTTTTTATTTTGTATGTTTACACCGTGAAAAAGTTACTATTTAAAACACTAGCCAAAATAAACAAAGCGATACTTCCAAGTTTTACAAAACAAAGGCTTGATTTAGCAAAAGCATCAAAAATGCAACTAGCCCTTTTTGGTTATAGATTATGGGTTACAAAAAATGCCTTAGATTAATATTGAAGTAAAGAACTAACAGGGTATTGTTGTATTTTTTGGGCTCCTTGTAAAAAATCTAACTCAATTAAAAAGTTACACTGCACAATAACTCCTCCTAGATTTTCTACCATATCACACACAGCCCTTGCAGTGCCTCCTGTGGCTAGTATATCATCATGAATCAACACCCGATCTCCAACAGCAATGGCATCTTTATGCATCTGCAGGGTGTCTGTGCCATATTCAAGATCATAGGTTTGAGAAATAGTTGTATGAGGTAACTTGCCCGGTTTGCGCACAGGTACAAATCCTGCTTTTAATGATTGTGCTAGCGTATTTCCGAAGAAAAAACCACGGGCTTCAACACCAACCACTTTGTCAATTTTTTGATCGC
>JABHYI010000179.1 GCA_018656255.1 Bacteroidota bacterium | reverse complement strand
TCTGCGGTTTGCAGATTGGGTGTTCTATTTCCTTGAGAATAATCTAGACCCACATTAAAGGTGCCCTCTTCATCTGCAAATAAACCGTTTACTAAATCACTAACTCTATCTACCAAAGTACCTGCAAAATTTGCACCTCCCATACCTTCGTTTACAAAACTTCCTGTGGTTAATAAAAAAATGGCCTGTTTCTCTATTTCTTCTTTGCTTTGCAGTTTAAACTCTAATTCGCTTTTCACCGTTGAGCTAGTTCTAGGAAAGTCTATGTTAAAATTTAATTCTGGTTGTATGATTTCTCCAGTTAAATCTACCAAAACATCTACGGGTATCTTCCTGTTAAAAGAAGGGTTATCAAGCAGTACAGCAGGGTTTGCTTGTGTGGCATACTTTGCGCTTATACTTAATCTAGCTCTATCTGGCTCTCCATCCCAGTTAATGTTTCCGCCGGGAACCACCGCTATCTTTTTTTGAATAATACCACCGTATCTAAAATCATACAAACCCTCAATTACCGTAAACTCACCCCACATATTAAACTTCCCTTTTGTATCAAGGCGTATTAATAAGGTTCCAGCTCCGCGGCCCTTAAGGGTAGAATTGTTAACCTTATCTATCACTACTTCAACCTCTGCATTTTCATTGATATCTAAATCAAAATCTACAGAAAGTCCTTTAATTTCTTTTTTAACAATTTGCTGACCGCTTGTGCGGGTGCGTTTCTCTTGAGGAGACAAAAATTTAATAAAACTATCATCACCTATAGACTCTGTATCACTAAGAGGTATTTTAAATGTTGTTCCCGCTTGGGTGGCAGCAAACACCTTAATATCCAGGGCTTCAATAGGACCCTCAATTACCGCATTACCACTAATGAAAGAGGTTCCGTAATACAACTCATCCTCATCTGGAGGGGTATCCAAAACCAGCAATCTTTCTGGGGCTTCAATCTGTAAATTTAAATTCCAATCTCGATAGTTATCATGAGTTGCAATACCAGAGAAAACGCCCTTTGTATTGAATTTTGTATCTGTGATGTCTGTAGAGATGACTTTGAGGGTATTATTTGAAACAATCATTTGAGTGCTGTTTGCTAGATCAAAATCTGTATTTAGGTACGGTACCTTTAAGCCACTATTTTTTAAATTAATGGTACCAAGTATTTTTGGTTTTTTATAATTACCCATTACCTGTAAAGCGCCAGAGGCATCACCTCTTATTTTTGTAACAACATTAGCCCCAAAAGGACTTATGGCCTGAAGGTTAAAATCATTTAACCTCACGTCTAAATCTAACTGAGAAACTTTTGGTGCAAAATCTATAGTTCCAAGGGCATTAAAAGAGCGAACATTTTTGTTGGTCAGCGAGCTAGCAATACGGTATTTGGTAAGATCTTGGTTACCGTCAATATCTAGGATGAGATCTCCAAAACCAATTGTATTTATGATAACATCATCGATAGTTACATTGCTCTTAGGAAAATTAGCCCCATTTTCATACAAAAAAGATAAGGTACCATTTGTAGTACCCGATAGTTG
The DNA here is from genome assembly GCA_018656255.1 of Bacteroidota bacterium. Taxonomy (GTDB): domain Bacteria; phylum Bacteroidota; class Bacteroidia; order Flavobacteriales; family Flavobacteriaceae; genus Patiriisocius. Next base: position 2,525 of record JABHYI010000179.1, on the reverse strand, counting down.
CAAACTATCTACAGGAGGAATTATATCCCCAATATTTACATCTTTAAAGCGAACCTTAAGATTTTTATATGTTGAATCTCTAATTATACCGGCAAATGCAATTTGCTGTTGTTTGTAATTGAGCTGTAATGAGTCTATAGCAATAGCACTAAAACGATCATCAAAGACTACTTTATTTTTCTTGTTATTGTCTTTATTTAAATACCAAGTATTGTCTTTATATGAAATTTCAGACCTTTTAATTCCAACTACAGATTTGCCCTTTGGATTAATTGTGTAGTATAAAGCAAGGTCAAAAATATCCTGTTTTTTACTGCCACCCTTGAATACAGACTGCACATACAGCGTGTCATTATAGGTTTTATTAATCAAGCTGAAATCTTTCAAATCATAGACTCCTGTATAGACAGAATCTACACTTATATACGTGTTATACAGTGGGTTATCATTATCTACCTGAACATTCACTTTACCTAAGTAGTTATTGTACAATAAGAGTTCTGGAGATTTAAAATCTAACTGAAATTTAGATTCGTCTGAAGAAACAGAACCCCGTAGTCTTGAATTTTCACCTACTTGTAATTCTGGCACAAAAACCTCAACAATTTTACTGTAAACAGAAAGATCATAATCTATGTACTGATTGGTAGTAACCTCCCGAGGTATATAATTTGCATACATACTACCCAATCCATTTCTAAATAAATTTGAAATATCTTTTATTAAAAAATTTCCAGAAATTGTACCGTTACATATATCTGGTGAGTTTATATCAATGATGCGCTTTTGATCTTCAAAAGAGGAGGCAATTTTAAAATCATCAAAATAAAAATCATCGTCTTGATTTTGGTAAAATGTCTGCTGAAATGAAAAGGATCCTACAATATCATCTATGGTAGTTCCATCCATATCTACAACTACCTTGCCTGCAAAAACAGAAACACTATCTCTTGAAACAAGTTGAAGTTTGTTTAATTCGGCAAAGTGAACATCTGCCTGAAAATCAAACTGATTAAAGGATTTAGAAACATCTACAAGGCCTTTAAAGTCTAATTGTACGTTAGGGTCATCAATAGACAGATCACCGTTAAAAACCGGATCCTTTAAAGCTCCCTGCAGGGGAATGTTTTTATAATCATAGCCCTGAAAAGAAAACGAGGAGATTACACCACTTAAACCTGTGTCTACGGTTTTCTGGGTAAAACCACGACCATCAATACTTACATTAGCAGACACCTCTCCCAAAGAGGGCTCTTTAGTTAATGCTCCAATATCAAAAGAAGATAAAATAATATTGCCCTTATAGCTAGCTTGGGCAACGTCTTTGTAGTTATTGATAGACAGGCTGGTAGTGGCAACACCAATATCACTTTTAAAAATAGCATCAGTAGTAAAGGTATTGCTGTTAATTTGTGAAGAACCATCATAATCAAAAACCCCTAATTTACTTAGCTCCTCGGGCAATACCTTGCCAAGGATATTGGGTAAAAAACGACGTAAATCATAGTAACTCGTTGTTATATCATGACGCCTAAAGTTTATATTAAAGGCAGTTGCACCCTTTAAAACATCTTTAAAATAATAATCACCCGCTAGCTTTGTGTTTGATGTGGCAATCGCTGCTTTTGTGAATGAGAAGTCATTCAATACGCCTTTAAAGTTTCCTTTAAAACCAATAGTTTGGTTGGAGCCAAACTCATTATAAAAACCATTAAGATCATTGGTTGCAATACTAGAGGGTGTAAAGCTTGCGGTAAAAACAACTGTATTAACAAAGTCTGAATAGCCATTGGCGCTGTAATTCATGACAACATCACCTTTTAGTGTGCTTTGAGAGGTTTCAAGCTCCATATCCTTTAAGGTCATTTGCTCTGTAGTGTAAGAGAATTGAGAACTAAGTCCTGTAATCTCAAAACCTCTTTTGCTAGTTAGAGCTAAAGAGGTTATTGTGGCAAATACATCTGGGCCTTCTATTTCAAAATCTTTAGCAGAGGCCTCAACACCTGTAAGATCAAACAACAAAGGTGTTGAAAGATTCTGGTCTGTAATTTTAATTGCACTACTGTTAATAAAAACATCATCTGCACTGAGTTTAAAGATACTAGCGGCTTTTGTTCCAGAATTAAATTTTCCAGAGAAAACAGACATGTTATCTCTAGCTTCATTTTTATAGGTTTTTATGAAAAGTTTTGTGTCAGAAAGTGTAACATATCCTAGAGACACATCTGTTTTTAGAAGATTAGAAAAACTTAAAATACTGGTTTGCAGTTGCCCGGCATAAATTAATGTATCTTGATGATGGTCTTTGATGTAAAGGTCTCGAAGATCTATATTACCTTTCCAATTGAGCCCTAATCTATCTATAGTTATTTGAGTGTTATAGGTTTGATTAAGGTAACTAGTAAGCCTACCGGCTAGTTTTGTCTGGACACTTGGTAAAGAAAAAACTACCACCAACAGCAAGACAAGTAACACAAGTATTACAAGTAAACGAAGTATTATTTTTCTTAATTTTTTGATACGCT
>JABHYI010000133.1 GCA_018656255.1 Bacteroidota bacterium | reverse complement strand
GGTATCTCCCTCTAAAACTCTTTGTGTATAATCTCTAGCAAAAATGGTTAAAGAACTTGGGGCTTGTTCAAAAATTGCCCAGAAGAAAATTGTTATAAATGCAAAGAAAACAACTGCAATCATACGATCTCTTATAATTCGAGTATATTTTGGAATTCTTATAAATAGCAACATTATGAACAAGATCAATGCAAAAATTATGATGATGTTTGGACCAGACATGCCAAAAGCCTCAAAATTAAAAAGGTTGTACTTCCCGTCACTAATCTTAGCTACAGGATCATTTAAAATCCAAGCTAAACCAAGTACAGAAGAGATAGCAATTAAAGTTAACTGAAATGGGGTAAATGGATTTAATTTATTTTCATCTAAGGAGGTGTCTATTGTTTCATCAATTTCCACAGAAGGTTTTAACCCTATACTCCCAAAAATATCCTGAGCAAACCAAAATTGCAACAAGCCAAATAACATAAAGATTCCAGCCACTCCAAATCCCCAACTCCAACCTATTGTTTCTCCTAAGTATCCACAAAGTAAAATTCCTAAAAATGCACCAGCATTAACTCCCATATAAAAAATAGTATAAGCTCCATCTTTCTTCTCAGGTTTATCAGCATACATTTTAGAAATAATTGAAGTCATGTTTGGTTTAAAAAAACCACTACCAAAAACAAGTAATGTCAACCCAGTATATATAAAAAAAGGTGTTTCAATTGCCATCGCTCCATGACCTAAAGTCATAAGTAAGGCCCCTATAACAACTGCCCATCTATACCCAATTTTCTTGTCTGCCATATATCCACCTAATAATGTGGATAGATAAACTAATGATGTATATGTACCAAAAATAGCAAAAGCGTGTTCTCTTGGCCAGCCCCAACCACCATCCATTAAGGATGCGGTAAAAAACATAACTAATAATGCTCGCATTCCATAATAAGAAAAACGCTCCCACATTTCAGTAAAAAATAGCACAAACAACCCAGCTGGGTGTCCTATAACTTTGTCTTTAAATAGGTTTTCAATATCTGTATTCATATTTTAATTTTAAGTTATTTAAATAAAGGAGCCTTGTATTTTTTATGGAAGGCTTTATTTATCATTAATCCTAGGTTAATTCAAATTATTCTGTTTGGGTATTAATTATTCTTTCATTATCCTCAGCGCCATGTGTTAATTTTTCAAGTTTATTTCTAAACACCATGACCAATAAACCAAATAGTACACAAAAAACAGCAATACCAGTAAAAATAGTATACTCTCCAAGTTCAGAAGCTGATTCACCTAAAAGACCTGCAAGTTTGTTACCAAAACCAGTCATTGCAAAATACACCCCCATCATTATTGAACCGTATTTTACCGGTGATAATTTTGTGATATAAGATAATGCTACAGGTGACAAGCATAATTCACCAATTGTATGGAATAAATAAGCTAATACTAACCAATACATTGCTGAAGAACCCCCGTCATCATATTGCATTGAAGCTCCAGTCATAAAAAAGAAACCTGCCCCCATGATTATTAGCCCTAAAATCATTTTAAATAATGAGGTAGAGAGTTTACCATTTAATTTTCGTTTAGCCCAATACGCGGCTACAACTGTACCAAAAATTATTATAAACATCGCGTTTAAAGACTGAAACCAAGATGCTGGAACTTCCCAACCCATTAACATTCTGTTGGTTTTCTCTGATGCGTAAATATTCATTAACCCCCCAGCTTGCTCAAAAGCTCCCCAAAACACAATTACTAATAAGAATGAAATAAATAGCACAACTACTCTATCTTTTTCGATTTTTGAAAGTGGTCTTTTTGAAGCTGCCTTTTCTTCTTCATTTTCTGAAGTTCCTAAGAAATTACCAACATGTTTTAAATGCTTTTGTCCAAGAACATATTGTATTAAACCTAATGCCATACCAATTCCAGCAAGACCGAAACCGTAATGCCACCCATACACTTCACCAACATAGCCAACAATTAAACTTGATAAGAAAGCACCAACATTAATCCCAATATAAAATATTGTAAAGCCTTTATCCCTTCTAATATCACCTTGTTTATATAAGCCACCTACCATTGTAGAAATATTAGGTTTCAACATACCCACACCCCCAATAATTAAGCCTAATCCTGTGTAGAATGCCCACATCTCTTCGACAGCTAAAACACTATGACCAAATACTAAAAGAATACCTCCAAGTAATACAGATTTTCGCTGCCCTATAAGTTTATCTGCAATGATACCCCCTGGAATAGAAGCTACATAAACAAGCATCGTGTAGGTTCCATATAGTGACAATGCATCTCCATTAGACCAACCTAATCCTGCATTATCTGCAGTTGCTTCTGCTACTAAATAAAGCACGAGAATTGCGCGCATACCATAATAAGAAAAGCGCTCCCACATTTCTGTAAAAAACAGTACGTAGAGTCCTACGGGATGTCCAAATAATTCTTTCGGTTTTACTAATTGGGTAGTTGCCATAGATATATGATTAGTTAGTTAATAGATTATAAGTTCTGTTTGATAAAATTGGTCATTTTAGTGTACAAATGCAGGCGTGTGTTACCTCCATAAATACCGTGATTTTTATCTGGATATATAGCCCAGTCAAACTGTTTATTGGCCTGCACTAAGGCTTCTACCAAACGGGTGGTATTTTGCACATGTACATTATCATCTGCACTACCGTGCACTAGTAAAAACTTTCCTTTTAAGCCCTCTACATGATACATCGGTGAGTTGGTGTCATAGCCACTAGGGTTTTGTTGAGGTGTAGACATATAACGCTCCGTATAAATGGTATCATAAAATCTCCAGCTACTTACCGGAGCTACTGCAATTGCCATGGAGAATGTATCTGGACCTTGAAACAAACAGTTACTTGACATAAAACCACCATAACTCCAACCCCAAATACCAATTCTATTGGCATCTACATAGGGTAGAGCGCCCAATTTATTTGCTGCAGTAATTTGATCCTGCACTTCATATTTTCCGAGCTCTAATTGTGTTACTTTCTTAAAATCTCTTCCTTTTAAACCAGTCCCTCTTCCATCTATACACACTACAATATACCCTTGTTGTGCGAGCATCTGGTGCCAATAATCATTACTGCCGTTCCATTTATTGGCTACATTTTGAGAACCAGGACCCGAGTATTGATACATAAAAAGGGGATATTTTTTGGAAGGGTCAAAATCCAGAGGTTTTATGGTATACATGTTTAAATCATTCCCGTTTACAGAGATGGTAGAAAATTCTTTTTTAGACATTTTATACCCCGCCACTTTACTGGCTAAATCTGTATTGTCTTTTAATTGTTTAAGTACTGCTGCTGTTTTGGCATCATGCAGAGTAAAGACACTTGGTGTGGTAGCGCTTTGATATGTATTGATATAGTATGAGTAATCTGCGCTAAAGGCGGCGCTGTTGGTTCCAGTGGCTACAGATAGCTCTTTCTTGTTTTTACCTTTTGCGTTAATACTATACACACCACGGTTAATACTACCGTTTTCTGTACTTTGGTAAAACACGGTATTACTTTTTGGGTCATACCCGTAATAGTTAGTAACTTCCCAGGCACCTTGAGTGATTTGATTTTTAAGATCTCCACTTTTATTAAAATGGTAGATATGATTCCAACCATCACGCTCGCTGGTCCAAATAAAACTATTGTCTTTGAAAAAAGTTAGGTTATCTGTGACATCAACATAGGCATCATCTTTTTCTTGTAACACAAGAGACGTTTGGTTTTTATTGGCGTCAACAAAAATGAGATCTATGGTGTTTTGTTTTCTATTTGTGGTCTGGACGCTCAGCACATTGGTATCTTGAGTCCATTTAATTCTTGGGATGTAATAGTTATTGTACCCAGACAAATCTACATTACTTGTTTTTTCACTCTCAAGATCATATAAGTGCAATGAAACTTTTGCATTGGGATCTCCAGCTTTAGGATATTTAAAAACTTGTTGGGCTGGGTATAATCCTGTCCCGTACACATCCATAGAAAAACGCGGCACATTGGTTTCATCAAATTTAATATATCCTATTTTAGACCCGTCTTTATTCCAATCAAAAGCTCTTACAAAAGCAAACTCTTCTTCATACACCCAGTCTGTAATACCATTAATAATGCTATTTTTAAGACCGTCTTTGGTGATTTGAGTAGTAACACCAGTGCTTAGGTTTTTAATAAAAATATTATTATTATACCCATAGGCCACTTTGGTTCCGGCTGGATTTAATAATGGTTCTTGTATTTTATTTTCTGAAACAAGCATCATTTTTTTAGTAACCACGTCATACACGTAATAGGTTCCTAGGGTAGAGCGTCTATAGATTTGTTGTAAATCTGTTGCTAATAAAACTTTAGTTTCATCTTCGCTAAGTGTGTATGTATAAAAATAATTCGCATCCTTTATTTGAGATGAAGATACAATTGTGTTTACTTTTTTTCCAGTTATATAATTATACACATCTACAGAAGATCCGCCAGATAGCCTGTTGTAGTTAAGCACTGCATATTGTTTGCCGTTTTTAAGAGAACGCAATTCATCAAGGCCTTGGGTTCTAAAAGCACCGCTCCATATTTCCTCAAGATTGATTTGTTTTTGTTGTCCGGTTACAACATTAAAACTTATAATAAAAAGGAGCAAAAAGCTTAGGCGCATAATTGTATTTAATGTGTTAATTTTATCGTATCACAAGTTTAATAAAATTATATGAAACAAGGCGCTTTTTTGGAGTTAAAAACAAGGATAGCAAGGCGCCAGTAAAAATAGCAATCTCCTAAAAAAATTATTATTTCAAGGTGCTTTGATTTTAAGCAACATTATATGCTTTGTAGTATCTTTGACTTTTAAAACTAAAATGTATGTCAAATCCAATCTCAGGATTTTCAAAACTTTCAAAGGCTCAAAAAATAGCGTGGCTTACCAAGACCTATTTTAACGAAAACGAGCAAGCAACAGACGTGTTAAAGAGGTATTGGAACTCAGACAAGGAGCTACAAAAACTGCATGACGATTTTATAGAAAATACAATATCTAATTATTACTTGCCTATGGGTATTGCGCCAAATTTCTTGGTAAACCAAAATTTATATGCTATCCCAATGGTTATTGAAGAAAGCTCTGTGGTGGCTGCTGCAAGTAATGCTGCAAAATTCTGGCTAGACAAAGGCGGCTTTACAACCCAGGTTATTAGTACCATTAAAAACGGACAGGTTCATCTTAATTTCTTCGGAAACGCTAAAGACATGACTGCCTTTTTCGGTGTTGTAAAACCCAAACTAATTGCTAGCATTTCTCAGGTTGAAACAAACATGAAAAAACGTGGCGGTGGGCTACTTGATATCCAGCTCATAGATAGCACAGATACCTTAGATGGTTTTTTTCAGCTTCATTGTACTTTTGAAACACTGGACGCCATGGGCGCCAACTTTATAAACACCTGCTTAGAAACCTTTGCACAAACCCTTGAAAGAGAAGCCAAAACTTATAAAGCATTTAACACTTCACAAACCTATCCAGAGGTTGTCATGAGTATTTTGTCTAACTACACTCCAGAATGTTTGGTTAGAGCCTCTGTGTCCTGTCATGTTGATCTTTTAGCGCAAAAAGACCTTGATGGCAGTCTGTTTGCCCAAAAGATAGTTAGAGCCATAGCAATTGCAAAAGCAACTCCAAGAAGAGCCGTTACACACAACAAAGGAATCATGAACGGTATTGACGCCGTTATACTAGCAACTGGTAATGATTTTAGAGCAGTAGAGGCAGCAGTTCATGCATATGCTTGTAAAGATGGCCAATACAGTAGCCTAACACACGCTAGTGTAGAGAACGATATTTTTAAAATGTGGATTGAACTCCCACTTGCTCTTGGAACCGTTGGTGGTTTAACATCACTACACCCTTTGGTAGGTTTTGCTTTTGATTTATTACAAAAGCCAAATGCTAAAAAACTAATGCAGTTAGTAGCTGTTGCCGGCTTGGCACAAAACTTTGCCGCATTGCGCTCTTTGGTGACTACTGGAATCCAAAAAGGACATATGAAAATGCATTTAATGAATATTTTAAACGGAGTTCAAGCAACAGATGCAGAAAAAGCGTTGGCTGTAACACATTTTACATCCCATCAAGTATCTCACAGCGCAGTGATCGCTTTTGTAGAACAACTAAGAGCATAAGGTGAGTAAACAAACCACATATAAAAGCAATGGTAAACTTCTAATTACAGGGGAGTATGTTGTTTTGGATGGGGCCACTGCCCTGGCCATACCCACCAAGTATGGACAATCTCTCACTATTACAGATAATAATGAGCAGACGCTTCACTGGGTTAGCAAAGATCATACAGGGAACATTTGGTTTGAAACACATATAGACCTCACAACTCTTACCAGTAGCAATACATCCAAGATAGCCAAAACACTTTGTACTATTTTACAAACGGCTAGAATACACAACACTTCATTT